>NZ_JBNNIW010000001.1:0-249288 GCF_050269715.1 Halomonas sp. NPDC076908
GAGGATGGCAGGAAGCAGTACAAGGTCTCGCCGGAGTTATTGAGACCTCTCCGGGACGTGAAGTAGGTCAACTACGTCTTGGAATGAACGCTTACGTTGGAGAAGACCGGAAACTCTACCGGGTAGCCACCCGCTTCAAGCACGCCTTTCTTAACGTGTTCGGCCAGCTTGCGAAAATGCGCATTACAGGGGGTCAATTCCGACCAGGTATTACAGATACCGATGATCGGCTTGCCCTGAAATTCATGATCAGGGATGCCCTGATTTTTCATCCAACTGCGGTACATAAAGCCGTTCTTATCGGCGGTACCGAACCACTGGGCAGAACGTAGAGGATGCTGGCATTTCATCATAGATATCACTCATTGTTATAGTTTTATTGCGATTATTGTATACATGCCATTTCAAAACCCTACATGGCACTAAAACTTTTCTATATTAATCAGCCTTAATCATCATGCAGTGACTGTCTCTTAATTTTTTGAAATAATTCTTATAAAAAGCCAGCAATTAGCGCCAGCAAGTAGCCATGCTTTCTTTAGAACAACGTATGATTCCTTTAAAATATCATTTTGCTAATCTTCCCTTTTGATAGCGATACGCTTTGATCAACAGGGGTGAACACCATAGAACAATGACGGCAATGCCGAGCCCTGCACTGATGGGCCGTGCGAAGAAACTGGTTAAGTCACCACCTGTTCGCAACATGGCACTCATGAAATTATTTTCAACCACTTTGCCCAACACCAATCCAAGGATAGCCGGTGCCATCGGAAAGTCATTAACGGCTAATACATAAGCCACCAGACCTACTATCAGCATTAACCAAATATCCACAATGCTATTGTTGATAGCGAAAGCTCCGACAATACAGAAGCACAAGATGATGGGCATCAATATACGACTAGGCGTAAGAATAAAGAATTTAGACAGCCTAATCGCTATATAACCAATGGGCAGCATCATTAAATTAGCGAGGATGAAGACGATAAACAGCGCATAAATCAACCCAGAGCCATCCATAAAAATAGTGGGGCCAGGGTTCATCCCTTTCATGTACAAAACGCCAATCACAATAGCGGTGATGGAGTCACCCGGAATACCGAACACTAAGGCGGGTACCCATGCTCCACTTAGGCCAGAGTTATTAGCTGAGCTCGCATCAACGATGCCTTCAATATGGCCGGTGCCATACTTAGCGCTCTCTTTTGACCTACCTTTTCCTACCCCGTATGCGATCCAGGCCGCAATATCTGCGCCAGCACCTGGCAATGCTCCAATCAGTGTACCGATCGAACTACCGCGCAACATATTGCGCCAGTAACGCTTAACGTGTTTCGGAACATTTTTGAAAACACTGTCGTTATCAATAATATTTAAATTTTTCTTTTCGCTTTTCGAACCGTAATAGTTCATCAGTTCGTTGAGAGCGAACATACCAATCATGACGGGTATAAAGTTGATCCCTGCCATAAGATCAGGCACACCAAACGTAAAGCGTGGCGCACCACTCATCATATCTAGCCCGACGGTTGAAAGCAGAATGCCGAATAGCAGCGATAAAAATGCTTTTGTTCTAGAACCAACAGAAATGAAGATTGAACAGCTTAACCCAAGTACCGCCAGCCAAAAGTACTCGAAAGCACTGAATTTAAGCGCCACTTCAGCAAGCGATTGAGCAACCACAATCAAAACAACCGTGCCAAAAATACCGCCAAACACTGAACACACTAAATTAATGCCCAGAACTTCTCTCGCCCTGCCCTTTTTTGCTAACGCATGGGATTCACCCACATAAGCGGCCGAAGCAGGCGTACCCGGTATATTCAAATAGGTACCCGGTATATCACCTGCAAATATTGCCATCGCCGACGTTGTTACAATCGCTGCAATCGCGGGGATGGTGTCCATATAGAAGGTCAAGGGAACTAATAGCGCCACGGCCATCGTGGCGGTAAGACCGGGCACGGCACCCACGAAGATTCCGAACATTGCCGCTGCAAGAATAACAAGAATGGTATCTATATTTAGAACCAATCCAAAACCATTGATTAAGATATCCATGGCAGGCTACCTCCTAACAAAATACCTTGTGGCAATGGAATAAGCAGGTAGCGCGAAAAGATAAAATAAATGATTCCTGAAACCACTATAGAGGTTATCACTGCTATATAAGGCTTCGTTTTTCTTACCAACATCAGCACAAGCATAATGATGATCATCGAAAGTAGCGCGCCAATATAATCGCTTGCAAAGATATAAAAGACGATAGCAAGCGGTGGCAATATCAACGCCAAGTTAAGTTTCTCACCCTCAGGCTTTGCTGTTTCTGGCGTGCCTTGTACTTCATGAGCGAAAACTTTTTTTCTTTGCCATAGCGCACTGAAAGCAAGCACCGCTCCACCGATGCAAAATCCCCCTCCGATGAGGGAGGGGAATAGCGAAGGACCATACTGAAGGCTTGGAAGAGTTGGAAATTGCTGGGCAGTGATAATTGTCACTACCCCAGCAATAATAAACCCTAATCCGGCGTATACATCCCGCATTGTCTTTCCTCAGTTAGCTAAGCCAACTTGCTCAACAATCTCACCAAATACAGCATCCATCTCTTGCATGAGCTGCCCAAACTCTTCTGCATTACGCCACTCGGTTCCAAAACCTTGCTGATTCATAAAGCCCTGGTAGGTTTCGCTGTTGTAAGCGGCTTCAAGTGCTGCTTCAAGGGTGGCTACGATCTCAGGATCCATACCTTTTGGACCTGCGATACCTCGCCACTCACCCACTTGATAGGTGCTGCCGATTAGCTCTTCGGTGGTCGGAATATCAGGGAAGCTTGGTATACGCTCAGGCGACATGACCGCAAAACTTTTCACTCGTCCGGCTTCCATCATTGAGCGGCCTTCGGGTACAGAGCTGGGTACGATATCAATACCACCAGATACCAATTCGACCATAGCAGGCGCAGCACCTTCACTAGGAATCCAAATCACTTGATCTGCCGGAACGCCTAGATCCATCAAAAAACCCGCAAATGCGAGATGCCAAACGCCGCCCTGACCCGTGCCAGAGGCCGTGAACGTGCCTTTAGGCTCGGAGCGGATGGCTTCAACCAGCTCTTCTAGGGTTTCATAAGGAGAGTCGGCGGCTACTTGAATACCTGGAAAGTCATAGTTGATTTGAGCAATAGGCGTAAAATCTTCATAGGTCAGGTCGGTTAAGCCCTGCCAATGCATCATGTTGACTTCGCCCGTCGCCAAGCCAATTGTATAGCCATCCGGTGCCGCGTTGATCATGGCGGTATGCCCGACAACCCCACTGCCACCGGTACGGTTAACAACGTTAACGTTCTGCCCCAGCTCCTCTTCTAATGCGCGGGCGATGGTGCGCGCCGTCGCATCCGTACCCCCACCAGCAGCCCAGGGAACAATCAGGGTGATGGGGCGCTCAGGGTAATCAGCCATCGCTGATCCGGACGCGACCATAACCGCAGCGGCGATACTTGAAGCAAGAATAGTTTTGAGAGAATGGTTTGTAATTATCATGTTCACTTCCTCTAATGTTTTATTGTCTATTTTGATTATCATTTGTTAAAACTGCACGGAGCTACTATTTACTGCTTTACTAGTTATTGCTTTTCTAGTTACTGCTTTACGCTTTATCGCCCTCTTGTTTACTGCTTTATTGCCTAACACCCTCCTGCATGATTATGAAAATGGATAAGCGCTAACCCTCAGAAAACTTCTTGAAGCATTTTAGAGAAGTCTTCTTTAGAGGGAGCACGCGGATTGGTAGCCGTGGAGTGGTCTTCCAATGCCCACTGGGCCACTTGTGCTAACTGCTCTTCCTTAACCCCCATCTCGCTCAAACGAGAAGGCATGCCCAACGTAATATTTAGCTTTTCAAATGCATCGGCTAAATCATCATGTGGGGCGAGCCCCATCGATTCTTTGAGGCGAGCAAATTTCTCTTCACACTCGGGCTGGTTAAACCTCAGCACTGTCGGCATTAACAGGGCATTGAGCGTGCCATGGTGAAGATTAAGTTCATGCATGCCACCTAACGCGTGGGAAAGGGAGTGCACCGCGCCCAGCCCCTTCTGAAAAGCCATGGCACCTTCAAGGGCGGCCATCATCATTTCATTTCTTGCTGTTAAGTTATCGCCGTGCTCTACAGCCGTTACAAGATACTGGCTGGCACGTTTAAGGCCATCCAATGCAATCGCCTCTGCAGGTGGGTTCACTTTAGGACTTAAGAACGTTTCCACACAGTGAGCAATCGCATCCATCCCCGTTGCCGCTGTTAAAAAGGGCGGTAGCCCAAGCGTCAAACGTGGATCACAAATGGCAACAGCGGGAATCAGATAGGGAGAAAGAAAACCCAGCTTTCGGTTGTCTTTCATCGTAATTAACGAGGCTCTTCCCACCTCGCTACCGGTACCCGCCGTCGTGGGCACCGCGATTAGCGGCAGTACATTCGCATTAATTTTGGCAACGCCACCCTCGATAGCGGCATATTGGCGTAGCGGCGCGGGGTGATTAACCAGCAAGGCAACCGCTTTAGCCAAATCAATGCTTGAGCCACCACCAACGGCCACAATGCCATCGCAACCTTTTTCCTTTAAAAAGGCCAGCGCATGCTCTACGGCTATTTCCGTTGGGTTGGAGGGTGTGCCGTCAAAAATGCAGGCCTCTTCGCTAAGCTTTGCTGACTCAACGACTTGGGCGATAAGCGGAGTGGAGCTGAGCCCTTTATCAGTAACAAATAAAGGCCTTTTCACCTTCAACAGTTGCAGCTCGTTGGCTAATTCTGTAATGGCATGCTCACCAAACTGAATTTTTGTTAGGTAATTGATGATATAGGGCATTTTTATTTCTCATTATTATTGGTGTAAAAAGCCACGTCACATTGGAGACCAAAGGTGTCATACAGTATGACTACATGACAACAGTTTAGTAACGTATTTCGTGGCTGCCAAGTCCGGTTAAACAGTTATGTGTAAAAAGCTTAGTAAAAAAATGCGTTGAGAAGCACTGTGCGCAAAATCCGTATCAAACCCTAGCCTTTGGCTGTTTCACGCAGGCCGTCTACCAAGCGCGACAGTTTCCAAGGGTTGCTGTCTTTCAGCGCCTCGGGTAACAGCCCCGCGGGCAGATCTTGATAGCACACAGGGCGTAAAAAACGTTGGATGGCCGCACTGCCCACCGAGGTGGTTCGGGTATCTGATGTCGCTGGGTATGGGCCTCCATGAACCATGGCGTGCCCTACCTCAACACCTGTAGGCCAACCATTAACCAAAATTCGCCCCGCTTTTTGCTCCAGGATCGGCAACAGAGAACGAGCCAATGCCATATCATCGTCATCCATCTGGACGGTTGCGGTAAGTTGCCCCTCAAGATGCGCTGCTACATCACGCATTTCGTTTTGGTCGTTACATTCAACGATTAACGATGCGGCACCAAATACCTCTTCTTGCAATGCTTCGCTACTCAGAAATTCAGCCGCCGTAGTCGTAAATAGCGCGGTCTGACACTGATAGCCTTGTTCTGCAGCCTTACCGCGGGCTAATTCAGCGGCACTATTGCTTAGTTGACTCACTCCCCCCTCGTACGCCTTATGGATACCGGGTGTCAGCATAGTTTGTGCAGCACTTGCGCTTACGGCGGCGCTTGCTGCTTCTTTAAATGTGTTTAACCCCTGCCCCTTCACCGCCAGTACCAGGCCCGGATTCGTACAGAACTGCCCCGCCCCCATATTGAGAGAAGCAATAAAGCCTTCCCCTAACGCTTGGGCTCGGGCATCCAGTGCTGCGGGAAGTAAAAACACGGGGTTGATTGAACTCATTTCGGCATAAACTGGAATGGGCTGAGGCCGCGCCTGGGCAGTTGCCAGAAGCGCCATGCCTCCCGCACGTGAGCCGGTAAAACCGACTGCCTGAACATATGGGTTAGCGACCAACGCCTGGCCTACTTCACGCCCGGAGCCAAATAGCAGTGAGAAGACACCTTCGGGCAACTGGCACTTGGCCACTGCAGCTTGCACTGCCCGCCCGACTAGCTCTGACGTACCTGGGTGTGAGGAGTGGGCTTTAACAATAACGGGACAGCCAGCAGCCAATGCTGACGCTGTATCGCCGCCTGCCACACTGAAGGCTAGTGGGAAGTTGCTAGCACCGAACACGGTGACCGGCCCTACGGCAATATGGCGTTGACGAAGGTCTGCACGCGGTAACGGTTGGCGATCAGGTAAAGCAGGATCAATGCGTATATCGAGCCATTCACCCGCACGGACTACATTCGCGAACAGACGTAGCTGGCCACAGGTACGCCCACGCTCACCCTCTATCCGCCCACGAGGAAGGCCACTTTCAGCCATCGCGCGCTCAATCAAAACATCGCCCAACGCTTCAATTTCGCTGGCAATGGTTTCTAAAAAGGTAGCCCGCTCATCTAGTGACGTTTCGCGATAAGCATCAAACGCCTGATTGGCCAATTCACAGGCTTTTTCAACGTCGGCTTCACAGCACCCTTTGTAAGCAGGCTCCAGCAGGTCACCGGTTGATGGATCAATCGCACGGATCTCTTCACGTGTACCGTCTACCCATTGCTGGCCGATTAGCGATTGACCTTTAAGTGAACTCATAGCGTGGCTCCTCTGCCGAAACTTAAAAAGATAATGTTTATTGAGTTGGCTAATTCGTTGCTGCGTTTCAAAGCGCAGCAACGGGGCTTTCAACTGCTGACATGACTTTCACTCGATTGATGAGCGGACGCGTCATTAAATTGCACTCTATGCGCATCTCATCGCCCTCCTGAAGCACGATGGCATCAGCAAAGCTCAATATAGCGGCGCCGAAAAAATGCACGTGCACTTGCCCAGGCACTCGGAAAGCAGCGTATTTAAAGTGGTGGTGTTCAAGATTGGCGATGGAGTGGCACATATGCTGCTCGCCACTGGCAAAGTCGTGCTGCCATAAAAGCTCGCCATTACGATGGATCGATACATTGCCGCTCACCTCTTCGGGCAAATCGCCAATCACAATTTCAGGGCCGATGCTCGCATCACGCAGTTTTGAATGCGCCAAGTAGAGGTAGTTTTGTTTTTCAGTTACATGGTCGGAAAACTCATTACTCAATGCATAACCAATGCGGAAAACCTTGCCTTGATCATTAACGATGTAGACACCGACAAGTTCCGCTTCTTCGCCGCCATCTAAGGCAAAGGCAGGCATTTCAATATCTTGATAGGGCGCACGCAGCGTGTGCCCCGTGCCTTTGTAGAACCACTCAGGCTGGACACCAACGCTTCCATCAGTCGGCTTACCACCTTCGACGCCCCAATCAAACATCCGCTGCGTATCCGTTACGGGGGCTTCACTAGCGCTCTTATCACTACCCTTGCCATGCATTTTGTTGCGTGGTGCAGCGCTGCCCAAATGCGTTAGGCCTGTACCGGTTAGCAATAAATGAGCAGGGTCTGGATGGGTGATCGGCGCTAGCAACTGGCCGGCTGCAATCGCCACGTCATAATCCAATGTTTCACCTGTCATTGAGGTATCGATTACCTCGCTCAACCGACGGCCTTCATTGGCCGACAACAGCGCAAGCTCAAACAGGGACGATGACAACAGGCGTAGTGAATTGCCTTCCACCTTTGCAGCGACGGCTAAGCCACTTTCTGTACGTACTTGAACGACATGGATATTTCCCGCAGCTTTAGGCATATAAAATTTTTCTCTTTATTAACAATGACTCGTCAACTTATTGCATAAGCGCACCCTTCCCACGGTGCTAAATGCTCAGACCTGGAAGCAATCTAGAACAAATGAACATTGCATTCAATGACCATTACATAGGACGATAGTCTAATCGACGTATAGCGCTCGCTTGCTACAGTGCATCAACCGTGACCGCTTCTTAGCTTGCGCATCGTGTTTGCAGACCGTCTCTGCAAATAGCTCTTGCATAAAAAGCCCAATAACTAGCTAGAGGTAAACGATGGATCTCATTAATTCCCCGTCCGTTATTATTCATCTCAATCCGCGAGATAACGTAGGGGTCGCCTCTAATGCGGTTCCTAAAGGGTTTCCCATTGACCAAAATGGCACGCTCGCCGCAGAAAATATCGATGCTGGTCACAAGGTTGCGTTAACTAAGATCAATAAAGGAGACGCCGTTTATAAATACGGTCAACTGATAGGGTTAGCGGCCCAGGATGTTCAGCCTGGCGAGCATGTGCATACCCACAACCTGACCATGATAGAGCTCGACTCTTCGTTAAAAGATTTCCAGCCTCACCCAAAAACCGCTACCCAAAGCAGTTCTCGCACCTTCCAAGGATTTAAGCGGGCTGATGGCAGCGTGGGGACACGCAACTTTATTGGCATTTTGTCTACCGTTAACTGCTCCGCTACGGTGGCTAAAGCAGCAGCGGACTTACTCAATCAGTCTGGCGAGCTGTCCCAAATGGGCTTCGATGGCGTCGTTGCCATTACCCATGGTTCTGGCTGTGCCATGAATACTGATTCAGAAGGCTTCTCTTTTCTTGAGCGCGTCATAGCGGGTTATGCGCAGCATCCCAATTTTGCCTTTGTGCTGATTATTGGGCTGGGGTGTGAAACCAACCAGGTCAAAACACTCGTCAAAACACAAGGCTTAGAAGATGCTTCAAGGCTTAGTTACTTTAATATTCAAGATGCGGGAGGCACCCGCACCAGTATTAAAACGGCCTGCGATCACATCATGCAGATGGCAGCTCAACACGGCCAGCAGCAACGTGAACCTGCCCTACTAGAACATTTGGTTGTTGCTCTGCAGTGCGGAGGGTCGGACGGCTACTCAGGCATTACGGCTAATCCTGCGCTAGGCCATGCCGCCGACCTGATCGTACAACAGGGGGGTAGCGTTATTCTTGCAGAAACGCCGGAGATTTATGGCGCGGAGAATTTGCTGATTGATCGCTCCATTGATGAGAGCGTTGCGCAAAAGTTACTCGACCGCATTACCTGGTGGAAACATTACACCGAAATAAATGGCGCCGAGTTAAACAACAACCCCTCCCCTGGCAATAAAGCGGGTGGGCTCTCGACGATTCTTGAGAAATCATTGGGTGCAGTCGCCAAAGGTGGCACGTCAAGCCTTAATGATGTGCTGCTTTATGCCGAGAAGATGACCACCCGTGGCTTTAACTTTATGGATAGCCCTGGTTATGACCCTATTTCCGTCACGGGCCAAATTGCCTCTGGCTCTAACGTTGTGTGCTTTACCACAGGGCGCGGCTCGGTATCAGGCTTCAAGCCAGCCCCCTGCCTGAAGCTCGCCACCAATACCGCCATGTATGAGAAAATGCATGAAGATATGGATATAAACTGCGGTGTTATCGTCGATGGGACTGCTAGTGTAGAGAGTGTCGGGGAAGAGATTTTTGAGCGCATTATTGCCATTGCCTCTGGCGACATGAGCGCCAGCGAATCACTGGGGTATGGTAATAATGAGTTTGTGCCCTGGCTGGTAGGTGCCGTTACCTAGGCTCTGTCCGAAAACTGGCTGCGCTCGACCATACTGCGTTAAAAATCGGCTCGCGCGCGAGTCCGATCAAAGTACTCATTTACACCCAGTAAACTCCGTCTTTTCGCCGATTTTTGCCTTATCTGGTCTTCGCTCGCCGACTTTTCAAACAAAGCCTAAATTTATTATTTAAGGGCAAACAATTAACCATGGCACAAACGCTGCGCGACCAGCTTTATACGGCTCTTAAGCAGGGTATTGTTGGAAAACGGCTTGAACCAGGGCTTGTGCTGCTGGAGGGTAATATTGCGGAGCTATTTGGTATTAGCCGCTCTCCAGTTCGCCAAACCCTGAGCCGGCTACACGAAGAGCAGTATATCTGTCGTTTTGAAGGGCGTGGCTATCTGGTGGGAGCCTCACCAAGTGAGATTGTGCGGCGCTCTCTTAGTGAGCGTGATTTCAAGCAGCTTGGCCATGCCCCCAAAGTCGATCGAACCGTTTCATGGCGCGCCCATATCGACAGCGTCGAGCATGATATTGTGCTGTGTTCAATCAAGGGGGCGTTTGAACTTAATGAACTACAGCTTTCCAAATCACTTAATGTTAGCCGTACCGTCACCCATCAGATTCTGCTCCACTTACAGTCCATCGGCCTAGTCGAAAAGATTAAATATAATAGTTGGAGCGTGGTCCCTTTAGATAATCAACGGCTTCACAATCTTTATGAAGCTCGCCGCCAACTAGAACCTTACATGATCGCAAGGGCAGCCAAGAGCATTTCCGAAAGTACGGTCAATGACTACATTGCCAAGCTCAAGCAGGCCGAAAACAGTTACCCGAATATTAAGGGTGACGTGCTCGATGAGTTAGAAAATGACCTCCACCATACCGCCGTCAGTTTAGGCGGCAACCAGGAAGTCATGAATATGCTCAGGCGTACTCACCCTATCTTGTTAATCAGCAAACACCTGCTGGGACGAGTCCTCAAGCTTCCCGATCAAGATCCTTTTTTCGATGAGCATTTGTGCATCTTCGAAAAAATGCGCCTGCAAAAACCCGATCAAGCAGCAAAAGCACTGGTAGCTCATTTAGAGCGCTCGGAATCTAAAGTACTCGACCGCCTTATCAACTTTCGAGAATCAGGTGATATCAATGTGCCGCCTTACTTGCGTTAACGACTAAAACCACCGGAGCCTTATCGGCTCACATAGCACATAGATAGAGGGGCTAATAATGACAACAACGACCACAAGAACTATCGGCTTTATTGGCACAGGCATTATGGGTTCGCCCATGGCCGCACGTTTGGTTAAAGCAGGACACCAAGTACGTGTCTGGAATCGGACGAGAAGTAAGGCCGACAGTTTGGAAACGGTGGGGGCTGAAATAGTTGACAAACCCGAAGAAGCCGCTGCGGATAGCGATGTGGTTATCGTTATGCTCAGCTCGGGACCTGTGTGCGATGAAATATTATTAGGCTCCAACGGTCTGCTCAAGGCCATGCAGCCCGACGCCACGCTGATCGTGATGAGCTCTATACCCGTCGAGACCGCGCGCAGGCAGGCTGAAGAAGCCGCCACGCATCAGATTCACTACTTGGACGCGCCGGTATCCGGGGGTGAACAGGGAGCTATCGACGGCAGTTTAGCCATCATGGTGGGTGGCGACGCCGCAAGCTTTAAAGCAGTCGAGCATCTTCTATTAACACTTGGCAGGCCAGTGCATGTTGGCCCAGCAGGCAGCGGTGAACTGGCTAAGCTTGCCAATCAAATGATTGTGGCCAATACCATTGCCACGGTAGCTGAAGCCATACTACTGGCTGAGCGCGGTGGGGCTAACCCTGAGCGAATGCTGGCGGCACTTGAGGGTGGCTTTGCAGACTCGACTATTCTACGCATCCACGGCCAGCGCATGATCCAGGAAAACTTCACCCCCGGGGGGCCAGCCAAATGGCAGTTAAAAGATACCCAGACAGCGATGGCATTTGCCGGTGAGCTGGGACTCAACTTGCCCGTATCAACATTGGTCAACTCGCTTTTCGAGGAGCTGGTAGCCCAGGGGGATGGCGAGCTGGACCATAGCGCCCTGATACGCCAACTCAAGCGGCACAACGCTTAACAGCACCCCACAACAACAAATAGTGAGAACAAAGCCAATGAGCACCCATTACGACGTACAGGAAATAACGCGGTTCAGCACCGACTTACTAATGGCCGCTGGACTCGATAAAGATAAGTCCCAGGCTGTCGCTGAAATACTCGTTGAAGGCGACCTGATGGGCCATACCACTCATGGCCTTCAGCTGCTTTCACCTTACCTTGGGGAAATTCAGTCAGGCCGAATGCCTGTCACCGGTGAATATGAGGTGGTCTCCGAACGTGCCGCTGTACAAACCTGGGATGGTCGTTATCTGCCAGGGCCTTGGTTGATTATCAAAGCCATGGAGGCCGCTGAATCCATGGCGCGCTCATGCGGCACCGGTACGGTAGTGATTCGGCGCTCTAATCATATCGCCTGCCTGGCTGCCTACCTAAAACGCGCCACCGACCAAAACCTGGTGGTGGTGATTGAGTCCTCCGACCCGGCGACTAAATCGGTTGCTCCTTACGGCGGTTTAGAAGCTACTCATACCCCCAATCCCATCGCCGTGGGCTACCCCACTGATTCAGGCCCCGTTCTTTTAGATGTCAGCACGTCAATAACCACTAATGGCATGGTCGGGCGGCTTAACAAGCAAAACAGCCGGCTGCCCTATCTCTGGTTGAAGGATCATCAAGGCCAGGCGACCGACCGTCCCGAGGTGCTCTTCGACGAGCCGAAAGGCAGCATTATGCCTATCGGTGGGCTTGACCATGGCCACAAGGGCTACGCACTTGGCCTTATGGTGGAAGCATTGACGTCTGGTTTGGCAGGATTTGGGCGGGTACAGGCACCTACCCAGTGGGGTGCCTCTGTCATGGTCCAGGTGCTGGACCCGGAAGCCTTTGGTGGGCTCGACGCTTTTAAGCGTGAAACCGGTGCCCTGGCCGATGCGTGTCGCAACAATCCGGTTGCCGAAGGCAGCCCCCAGGTACGTATTCCGGGCGAGCGCGGGCTTGCGCTTCATAAACAGTATTCGCAGCAGGGCGTCCCGCTTCCAGAAGGTGTTCCCGAAGCGCTTGCTGAGTGGTCCGAGCGTCTCGTCGTGCCTTTCCCCAAGGCAAAATAATTCACCCCGGAGCAGCGTTAGCTCCCGCATGCTGGCCCTTATAACAAACCGTTAAAGCGATTACTTAGAGGCGACTATGAAACAGGAACGTATAGGCTTTATTGGCCTCGGCCTAATGGGTAAGGAAATGGCCGGACATATCGTGCGTAACGGCTACCCGTTGAGCGTTATGGCTCATCGCAACCGCTCACCGTTAGAAGCCCTGTGCGCAGAGGGTGCTACCGAAGTCAGTAGCGCCGCCGAGATGGCAAGCAACAGCGATATTGTTTTCATCTGCGTCAAAACATCCGAGCAGGTTAGCGAGATCATCACGGGAGTCGACGGCTTACTGGCAGGGGCTCATGAAGGATTGATGATTGTCGACTGCTCTACGGCGCATCCCGAATCGACCGAGCGCCTTGCTGAAACCTTAGCGCAACAGGGAGTGACCTTAGTCGACGCCCCTTTAGCTCGTACACCTCGCGAGGCTAAAGAAGGACGGCTCAACGTCATGCTGGGTGGCGATGCCACGGCGGTTGCGCGTATCACGCCGGTCATCAAGAGTTTCGCGGAGAATGTCTTTCATGTGGGCAAGGTCGGTTCAGCGCACAAACTGAAACTGATCAATAACTTCCTGTCGCTAGGGGCCGCAGCGCTGGTTAGCGAAGCCGCGACGATGGCTGCTGGCATGGGAGTGCCACAGGAAAAACTGCTCGAAATCTGCTCCCAAGGGGGTGCCAACAGCGCCATGCTGGCACCCGTGATGGAGTGGGTGCTGCAGGGAGAGTGTACGAAACTGCAGTTCAGTCTTGGTAATGCCGAAAAGGATATGCGCTACCTAGCGGAAACGTTAAGCGCCTACCAGCTAAAGGCCAATATGCTTCCCCCACTGTGCGAGTTCCTGTCAGTAGCCCGCCATGATGTGGGAGAAGATAGCTTTGTTCCCCAAGCGTACGATAGCTGCATGCAACATAACGGTATCGAGCTAAACCGTGGCAAGTAATGCAGTAGACTCTGGCTTCCGGCTAGGGCCACTTACATGGCCACTCAAAGTAGCGCTTACTCAATAAAGGCGTCGGTTACCTCTCGGTGACCATATAAAAACGCATCGGCCACTTGGCGAAGTGGTGCCACATCCACTTCGCTACGGCCATTTTTGACCAGCTCGGCAAAGTGCGCATAGAGGCCTGGGTATTCACGCTCTTCGGCATCGACAATCACTTCGTCGTCGATCTTCAGGCGGCATCCACCTTTAGTGAGGCTCAAGCGGCCACCATCGGTATCAACAAGGATATCCCAGGTTTGTGGGCCGGTCTGACGAAAATCAAATGCTGCCTCAATCGCCGCTCCCGTTGGGTCGGTAAAGGAGAGATCCGCGGCAATCGGGGTTTGCGCATTGCTCGGCACCAGCAGCCGCGCCTGTTGTAGAAAGAACGGTTGAGGCAGGATTTCAGTCGCAATTGAGAGCGCATTAATACCGGGATCAAAAACGCCCATGCCGCCGGGCTGCCAGATCCAGGCTTGGCCGGGGTGCCAAACCCTCACATCCTCTTTCCACTCGATATTAACGCGTTGAACCTGGCGTTCACTTAGCCACTGCTTAGCCTGCGCAACGCCGGGTGCAAAACGTGAATGCCAGGCAGCAAACAGGCTAACGCCCTGTTCGGCAGCAAGTGAGATCAAGCTTTCCACTTCGCTTAGCGTGGCGCCCGGTGGTTTCTCAAGCAACACGTGTTTGCCGCGCATCAGCGCCGCACGGGCTTGGGAGTAGCGCAAGTGGGTCGGCGTGCAGATCGCCACAGCAGCGATTTCAGGATGTGCATCCAGCATGGCATCCAAATCCCCATAGGACAGAACATCGTCCACGCCGGCATTGGGATCGGCGGTGGCGACGAGACGGCAGTTAGCCGTCACTGCAATCGCTGGAAGATGCTGGTCACGGGCAATTTTACCGACACCCACTAGACCAATCGTTACGTCAGACATACGTTTACCCTGAAGATAAAAATTAATTACAAATGATGAAAAGCACTTAGTAGGTAGGTTAATGAGAAGTATGCGGCAGCTCCACGCTGCGCCCCAAGGAGCTTGCACTGTGCTCGAGCCCCAACGCCTCGGCGGTACCCGCCAGCACCGCTTGGGCAGCCAGAAACGCCTCTCGGGGGCGGCGCATACGGATGCTTTCCATCAATTGGCGATGGCGTTCAAGGCTCTCTTCAGGGTCAGATGCGCTCTCGTTGGACATCGAGACCAGCAAGTAGATTGAGGGTCGTAAAATATGCGATAGCTGCGCCCAGACAATATTATGGGTCGCTTTGAAGATTGCCTCATGAAAAGCGATATCGCACTCGCTGTGTAAACGCCGTTCCTCTTGGCAAGTGGCGTTGCGCAGGTTCTGCCCTAGCCCTTCAAAGGCTTCTTCGATCGCCACCAGGTCACGCGCTTTAGCGCGTTTGGCCGCCGTCATCGCCACATAGGGTTCAACATCCAGGCGAAAGGCGAGAATTTCACGCTGGATATCGGGGTTGGGTGCTGCATAGCGCGTTAACCAGTCGGTCACCTGAGCATCCAAAATGTGCCACTCCGAGTACTCGCGCACTTTAGAGCCATGGCCGGAAATGCGTTCAATAATGCCCGCATCCACCAGTTGACGAAGATCACTGCGCACCGCCGAGCGGTTAATACCGAAGCGCTCGCAGAGATCCAGTTCACGGGGCACGAAATCACCAGGATGATAACGCCCACCGAAAATCTCTTCGGCGAGATATTCGGCAATGTTGGGGCGTGCCGCAGGTTTGATAAGAGATGACGTCACTAAGCTAAGCCCCTGTTTCAATTGCTGCCAATCATACCGTACTCGACGGACCAGCCGGTACTTGGCTAGTGGGCTTTACCCTCGCCCGCTGCCTAAGTTCCAGGCGACGATCATAGATCCCCTTGGCTAATAACGTACCCAATACCAAGGTGCCACCCACCATTGCCATTGGCGCTGGCTGCTCGGCGAGAATCCACCAAGCCAGTAAAGTGCCTAACACCACTTCCATCAATATCAGCAGCCCTACCTCGGCGGAAGGTAAATAAAGAGGGCCTCGCTGCAGTAAAGTCACACCGCAAGGCACAATGACCAAGCAGAGCAGTATAACCACCGCTAGCTGGTCGATCGCCGGCAGCGCAGGCGCCTCTCCGGAAAGCCAAAAAATCCCGGCGACACTACCGACAATTAGCCCGTTGAAGACCAGCATCGGGCTCATGTCGACACCAGGTCGCGTCCTGCACAGCGTAAAATTTATCGCCAGGGTCACCGCTGTCACTAAGGCAAAAGCGTTGCCCACCCAGGAACCAGCGCCTGCGTCATCCAGGGCAATCATGGAGATGCCCACCATGCACAGCAAAATCGCCAGCCAGGTCCGCCGTGGTAAGCGCTCTTTAAGGATGACCCAGGAGAGCACCGCGGCAATGAGTGGCGAACTGGCCAGGATCATCAGTACGTTGCCTGCGGTGGTGTACTGGTTGCCAAGCACAAAACCACAGGTGGTCAGGCTGAACAGCAGCGCCACGGCGATTCCCGTCCAGCCGCATCGGCGATAGGCTGCCAAGGTACCTCGGCCGTAGCGTGCTAAAGCAATCAGCAAAAAGCCGAGGGCTGAGAGAAAACCACGCCACATCAAAATATCAGCATCAGGCAGCGCAGCCACTTTAATCAGCAGCGCATCGGGCGCCATAATCACCGCTCCGCCACCGGTTAGCAGTAGGCCCTGTTGCCGGTGTGACAAGGCACTCAAACGGCTCATGTAGTGGTTATCCTTTTGCCTTTAGTGGTTATCCCTGGGCGGATGCTTGCGAGCCACATCGCGATATTTGGTAGCGGGTTCCAGGGTCATGCCTCGATTCAGCGGTTCAACCATGCTGCGCTGAATCTCCTGCCAGGGCGTTTGGTGGCCAGGGTAGCGGTAGCCGCCCTGCTGGGCTAAACGCTCGCGGCGGGCTTCTAGCTCACTCGCTTCAATCAGCAGTTGCACATCTCCGCGCTTAAGATCAACCCGCAGCCAGTCACCGCTTTCCAGCAGTGCCAAACCGCCACCCGTAGCCGCTTCCGGGGAAGCATTGAGAATCGATGGCGAGCCAGAGGTGCCTGACTGGCGACCATCGCCCAAGCACGGAAGCGATTCAATACCCTGCTTAATCAGCGCCTCAGGCGGCTGCATATTGACTACTTCCGCACCGCCTGGATGCCCCACTGGGCCTGCGCCGCGCATGACCAGAATGGTGCGTGCGTCTATGTTCAACGCCGGGTCGTCAATCCGGGCGTGGTAATCCTCCGAACCATCAAATACCACGACCTTGCCTTCAAAGGCTTCCGGGTCATTGGGATCATTTAGGAAGCGCTCGCGGAAGTCCCGAGAGATCACGCTGGTTTTCATTAGCGCCGAATCAAATAAATTACCCTTGAGATTGAGAAAGCCTGCATGCTCGACCAGCGGATCGGCGTAGCGACAAATAACGTCCGTATCCTGGGTTTCGCGGCCCTGCAAATTATCGCCTATAGCGCGGCCATTGACCGTTAGCGCTTCGCCGTGCAATTTACCGGCCGTGTTTAATTCATGCAGGATTGCCGGCACGCCACCCGCACGATAAAACTCTTCACACAGGAAAGCACCCGCGGGCATCACGTTGGCCAGCAGCGGAATTTCATGGCCCAGGCGCTGCCAGTCGTCGTTATCAAGCTCAATACCCGCGTGACGTGCAATCGCATTAATGTGCACCGGCGCGTTAGAGGAGCCACCCAGCGCCGAGCACGCCACAATGGCGTTCTCAAATGCTTCCCGGGTCAAAATATCCAGCGGACGCAGGTCTTCCCACACCATATCGACAATTCGGGTGCCGGTGTCATAAGCCACCATCGCCCGCTCTTTGTAAGGGGCGGGGATTACCGCCGAGCCCGGCAGGCTCATGCCCAACACTTCGGCCATGGAGTTCATGGTGGAAGCTGTGCCCATGGTGTTGCAGTGGCCAATCGAAGGCGCTGAGTCGCTGGCTCGGGAAAGAAATTCGGCGTAGTCGATATCCCCCGCTGCCAATCGCTTGCGTAGCTCCCAGATAATCGTACCTGAGCCCACCCGCTCAGCCCCGCGCCAACCGTTTAGCATCGGCCCACCGGAAAGCACAATCGCGGGAATATTAACTGTTGCCGCCGCCATTAGCGCAGCAGGCGTGGTTTTATCGCAGCCTGTCGTTAGTACCACGCCGTCTAAAGGGTAGCCGTGCAGCACCTCAACGATGCCCAGATAGGCCAGGTTACGGTCCAGTGCGGCGGTCGGCCTGCGCACATTTTCATGAATGGGGTGCATGGGAAATTCAAACGGTACGCCGCCTGCAGCACGAATACCGTCTTTAACCCGTTTAACCAGGTCGATGTGATGACGATTACATGGCGTTAAATCTGACCCTGACTGGCAAATACCGATGATCGGCTTACCGCTGGTTAGCTCATCCAGGGTAATGCCGTAATTTAGATAGCGCTCGATGCACAGCGCCGTGGTTCCAGGGTGTTCAGAGTTATCGAACCAGTAACGTGAACGCAACTGCTCAGGAGTTATGCGATGAGGATTGGCCATGGTTACGCTCCACGCCTAAAGTGAAGGATAAGAAAACAGTGCCATGACGGTACGCCTTCTTCTCCATATCGTCGATACATACAAAAGTATATGTTGAACATAATCACGAAAAGTTAGACATTTAGCTAGGGTTTTAAAACTGGTTTCAAGAACTGGATTGTAAAAACTAGGTTTCAAGAACTGGGCTTCAATAACTGGGTTTAAACAACAACAACGGTAAACATGCTGCAGCTCGCTTGGAAAGCGCCCTTAGTGAAGCGACCTGTAGCTCGTCAGGAGAGTGATAACTATGCATCATCTTTGGAAGCGCACCCTGTTAGTCACCGGTGCTACGCTGCTTAGCTCAGGTATCGCTTACGCGCAGACGCCTGATCTTTCCGACCCGCCTGAGATTGAAGGCGATACGGTGGGTGACCACGGCAGTGTGACCCTGCGTATGGGCCTTGGCTTGGCTGAAAGCTCACCTCAGTACATTTCAAGCCAGTACTTCGCGGATATTCTTGACCAGCGCAGCGAAGGACGCATCAGCGTTAATCTGTTCCCGAACAGCCAACTCGGCGATGACGTGCAGATGATGGAAATGCTGCAAACCGGCACGCTGGATATGACCTATCCCTCGTCATCCCCCGCCACGGGCTATGTAGCGGAGCTGGCTGTTTTCGATCTGCCCTTCTTGCTTCCAACGCGCGAAGCAGCCATTGAAGCGATGCGCAGCGATGCCGCTCAAGAGATGCTTGATGCGTTTGATGGCACCGGTATTAAAGCCTTAGCGTTCTCGGAAAACGGCTTTCGCCAGCTTTCCAATAGCGCGCGGGAAGTCTCATCGCCTGAAGACGTGGCTGGCTTAGATGTACGCGGCTTGTCAGTGCGCACGATGGAAAACCCGGTACACCTGGCCATTTGGCAGGCGCTAGGGGCCAACCCAACACCCATGGCCTTTGGTGAGCTGTTTTCCGCCATGGAGCAAGGCGTTGTGGACGGCCAGGAAAATCCTTGGAGTACCATCCTGACCTCGAATTTCTATGAAGTGCAGGAGTACGGCTCTGAAACGCGTCACGTCTACACGCCGTTTATCAAAATGATTTCTGAACGTACTTGGGATCGCCTCGACCCCGAATATCAGGAGCTTGTACAAGAGGCTGCGCTGCAAGCCGCGGATTATGAAATCCAACTTTCCAGTGAATACGATGACTGGGCTCGGGATCAACTAGAAGAGCGTGGCATGCAGGTTACGCGTCTTGATGATGATCAGATTGCCGCCTTCCAGGAAGCCGTACAACCCGTTTATGACGAGTGGGCACCGCGCATTGGTGAAGAACTTGTCGCTGAATTCCAGCGTATTGCTGAATCGACAATGTCGGAATAAACACTCTCTCTAATGACAAAACAGGCAAGAGGCAAACGCCTCTTGCCTTGTCGTTATTCGCCTCTTCGGAGAGCTTATGGACATACCCAACACCCCACTTCCTGACACTGCAGCATTTTTCGATGACCCTCAACGTGAACCGTTGGAGATCGACACCGAGCAGCGCCGTGGCCCAGCGATCTTCCGCTGGCTAACGCTGGCAATGGAACACGTTATCGCCACCCTGCTGGTGGCGCTAATCGTCTCGGTGTCTGCCAATGTGGTGGGACGTGCTGTATTGAATCACTCGCTGCCGTGGGCCGATGAGTTAGCTCGGATGCTGTTTATCTGGTTAATTTTTATTGGTGCTGCCGCCGCTTTCGCTCGCTATGAACATATTGCTGTGGATATTTTAGTACGCAAACTTAAGCCCCGTGCCGCCCATATGCTGTATTTATTCCAGCACCTTGTCATCACCGCCTTGATGGGAGTGATTGTTTGGGGTGGCTTTTTAGTGATGTCTCGCGCATCCGGGCGCACCGCGATTCTTGGCGTACCGTGGAACTTGGTCAATGTCTCACTGGTACTCTGTGCCTCCTTCATTGCCGCGGTGGCTATTTGGCGCGCCTGGCAGAGCATTGGACAGATCCGTTCGCCCAGCGTCATACCAACCACCACAGGAGATCGTTAGGCCATGCTATGGATTTTTCTAGGCATCCTGTTCGCCTCACTGGCACTTGGTCTACCCATCGCCTTTGGGCTAGGTATCGCGGCTGTGGTGATGGCACTGCTCTCTGATATTCCACTATCCATCATGATCGAGCAGTCGATTCGGGGTGTTAATAGCTTCCCTCTGCTGGCGATTCCGTTCTTTATTTTAGTCGGTGAAGTGATGAGCAACGGCGGCATCGCCCGCCGGTTGATGGAGTTGGCAGGCGCCCTAGTGGGCTTCGTTCGCGGTGGCCTGGGGCAGGTAGCGATTACCGGTTCAATGTTCTTCGGTGGCATTAGCGGTTCAGCCGTGGCAGATACGGCAGCGACCGGTGCCATGATGATTCCTTCAATGAAGCAGCAGGGGTACACCGCGCCTCAAGCAACAGCCATCAACACCGTCTCATCGGTGATTGGTATCATCATCCCACCCTCTATCCCACTCATTCTATATGGCATTGTTACCGAAACGTCGATTAGCCGCCTGTTCATTGCCGGTATCGTGCCAGGCATACTGATCGCTTTCGCGCTGATGGCGACGACCTTCATTATGGCCACCATCGGCCACGCGGGGCAGACCCGCAAGTTTCGCTTTGATGTGCTGTGGGCGGCATTCAAAGCGGCTTGGCTTGCGTTAGTACTGCCGGTGATTGTGATTGGCGGCATTATTGGTGGCGTTTTCACCGCTACCGAAGCCGCTGTTGCAGCGCTGCTTTATTCGCTGTTTATCTCACTAGTGGTTTACCGCGAATTTAAGATTACCGCGCTTTGGGGCATGCTGATTCGCACCGCCCGCTTGACCGGTATGGTCTTGCTGTTGCTGGCGTTTGCCACCGTCATTGCCTGGTTTTTAACCATCAACATGGTGCCGCAAACGCTGGTTCGCCAAGTACAGTCGATTACCGAAGACCCTTTTCTGCTGCTGCTAATCGTGGCCGGTTTGCTGCTGCTTGTAGGGTTTGTGATGGATTTGACCCCTGCCATGGTGATTATGGCACCGATGCTAACGCCCATTGTGACGTCAGTAGGTATCGACCCGGTCTACTTCGGCGTATTGATGTCCTTCGTGCTGGGAATCGGTCTTTTAACTCCGCCAGTGGGCACCTGCCTTTACGTGGGCTGTGGGGTCGGTAAGGTTTCCATGGAACAGCTCGTCAGAGCCATGCTGCCTTACTACGGCGCTCTGTTAGTCGTGCTGGTAATCCTGATCGCATTTCCTGGCATCGTAACGTGGCTACCTGAACTCACCGCCGTACGTGGTAACTAACGTGATTACTCGCTCGCTAATCACTATCGCTTTCGATAGTTAACGTTTTAAAAACGCCCTTATCAAAGGAGGCCAACATGACACTGCAAGGCACACTGCTTATCGGTCAGCAGGCCGTTACCGGCTCACAGGCTGACATTTATGCGATTAACCCGGCGACAGGTGAAGCGCTTAAGCCGAACTACGCTGGTGGCACTCGCGCTGAGGTGGAACAGGCGTGTGAGCTTGCCGCCGCCGCATTCGATGATTATCGCGAGACGTCGCTTGAAGCCCGTGCACGCTTTTTAGAAACCATTGCCGATGAGATTGAGGCCATTGGTGCAGAGCTTACCGAGCGCGGCGTGGTTGAAACCGGGCTGCCTCAGGCGCGCCTTGAGGGTGAGCGTGGCCGTACTTGTGGCCAGCTGCGTCTGTTCGCTTCTGTGGTACGCGCGGGTGAGTGGCTGGATATTCGTCACGATCCTGCCCTGCCAGAGCGCCAGCCGCTGCCCCGCGCAGATCTTCGCCAGCGTCATATTCCACTGGGCCCAGTGGCGGTGTTTGGTGCCAGCAACTTTCCGCTCGCGTTTAGCGTCGCAGGTGGCGACACCGCGTCTGCACTGGCAGCTGGCTGCCCAGTAGTGGTCAAGGGCCACTCTGCCCACCCCGGCACCTCTGAACTCGTGGGTCGTGCTATTCAACGCGCCGTTGCTAAATGCGAGCTCCCTGAAGGAGTGTTCTCGTTGCTGTTTGGCTCGGGCAAAGAGATCGGCCAGGCGCTGGTCGCTGACCCACGTATCAAAGCGGTTGGTTTTACCGGTTCACGTAGTGGCGGTACTGCCTTGATGGCAACAGCGCAGGCACGCCCTGAACCAATTCCTGTTTATGCCGAAATGAGCAGTATCAACCCTGTTTTTCTCCTGCCTGAGGCCCTTAAGGCACGCGGCACCAAGATTGCCGAAGGCTTTGTGGCATCGCTTAATATGGGCGCAGGCCAGTTCTGCACCAACCCTGGCTTAATTATCGGCCTTAAAGGCCCCGACCTGGATGCGTTTGTAGCAACCGCCGGTGAAGCCGTTAAAGCCAGCGCGGCACAAACCATGCTCACGCCCGGCATTCACGATGCTTATCAAAACGGCGTAGCGGCGCTGGCAAGCAGTGCCAACGTTACGGAAATCGCCCGTGGGCAAACAGATGAAGCACCCCATAGCTGCCAAACAGGCCTCTTTACCGCTAGCGCCAGCGACTTCTTAACCGACGAAGCACTACAAGGCGAAGTCTTCGGTGCGACCTCACTGGTGATTGAGTGCCGTGATAATGATGAAATGCAACGCGTCGCCGAGCAATTGGAAGGCCAACTGACCGCCACGCTGCAAATGGACGATGGCGACCTCGCCGACGCTAAACGCCTGCTACCCGTGCTTGAACGCCGCGCTGGACGCATCATGGCCAATGGCTGGCCCACTGGGGTTGAAGTCGGTCACGCCATGGTACACGGCGGCCCTTACCCTGCCACCTCGGATTCACGCACCACCTCGGTAGGTAGCGCGGCTATCTATCGCTTCTTGCGCCCGGTCTGCTATCAGGATTTACCCGCAGGTCTACTCCCTGAAGCGCTGCGTGATGGCAATCCGTTTAACGTCTCTCGATTAGTCGACGGCAAGCGCGAGAGCTAAACCGCATGCACAGGCTTAAGAGGCATCTGATAGACGCTTTTTAAGCTGCATATAAGTACCGTAGTGACGGTCGAGGTGGCGTCGCATGGCTGCCTCGGCCGCATCAGGGTCACGGGACTCTATCGCGGCAATGATTTCAGTGTGAGCAGTGGTGGCGGCTTTATCCTCATCTTTTTGCTGCAATACCAGTGCCCTGCGATCATCCAGCCACTCAGAGAGCGCCACGTGTATGGCATCGAAGATGGGATTACGGCAAATGCTGGCTAACACGCCATGAAAATCATTATCCGAGCGTTTGAAGCGTGCTTCATCGCCAATGGCATCACGATTGGCTTTAAGCGCTTCGTGCAGCCTCGCCAGATCTTCTTCACTGGCATGGCGAGCCGCGTAGCGAGCCAGGGAGATCTCGAACATGGCACGGGCTTCTTGAAAATACTGCTGGCCATCAGGCTTGGAAAGCAGTTGCCGTGTTACGCCAGAAAGCCTGGCCATTACCGCATCCGCAGTGGGGCGAATAACCCTGGCGCGGGTACCACTATTGATGGCAATTAGCCCCAGTTGCTGTAAATGAAACAGCGCTTCACGCACGGCGGGCCTGCCGACCCCAAACTGCTCCATCAGCTCCCTTTCTGAAGGCAGTTGATCGTTTTCACTTAACCGCCCCTCGAGGATCTCTGCCTCAAGCTGTTCGGCGACCTGTTCGGACAGCGTTTTACGCTCGATCCGGTATCTGCTCATAGGCAGTCACCCCTGGTTAACCTGGAATTTTCCGCCATTTTACTGCATTTTTTGCCATTATCCTTTAAACGAACTTTACGGAAGTCTTGTGAGCGGCGTTATCCGGTATTGCTTAGCAAGCTCGGCATAGGCTAATTGATTGGCAGAATCGAGGGGGATGCCTTCTGCATCGCGGCTGGCTTGACAGCGCCATTCACGATCACCGGGGGCTAGCACGCTATTATTTTCAGTGGCGGGTTGAGCACGCAAGTCGGTTAGGTACTCAGCCAACCCTCGCGCAAAAGTGCCCTCTTCTACGAATGCATCGGGTTTCATCACCAGGAAGAAGTGCCCGACGCCACGGGGTGTTGCCATATCCGGCCCACCCATGGGTAAAATTTTAAAGCCGTGCTGCATACCCGACAACACGGAGCTGAGTATTTCAACCATGCCTGCCAACCCTGCCCCCTTAAAGCCAAAGCCAGTGCCTCCCATCGGCAACAGTGCGGCGACCTGGCTAGGATCACGGCTCACCTTGCCAGCCGCATCTGCCGCTACCTGATCCGGAAGCGTGCGGCCAATAGCACCAAACTGCTGCACGCGATTCCAGGGGACTGAGCTGGTGGCCATATCAAGTAGATAAGGTGCGTCGCCCGCTACCGGTGCTGCGAAGGCAATGGGGTTCGTGCCATGAAAAGGCTTAGCACCATCGTGAAGCAGTACAAAAGGGTCTGAATTACACAATGCCATTCCCAGGTAACCGCGCTCCGCCGCCGCCAGTGCGTAGCACCCGGCCGCCCCGAAGTGCGATGAGTTACCCACTGCGACCGCGCCGATACCCGCCACTTCCGCCATTGCAATGGCATGCTCAATAGCGGTGTACCCCGCTAAGTGCCCCAGACCGTCGTCCGCGTCTAAAAACCCTGTTGCCGCTAAGCGCTGGTGAAATACCATATTGGGAGCGCCGTTAATGCGCCCACCTTGCAATGCCTGCAGATAGTGGGGCAATAGGCGTAACCCATGGCTGTCGGTGCCCATCCGTGAGGCCGTCACCAGCGCCCATGTCGTTGCCTCTGCGGAGGGATGATCAGCACCCGCCGCGGTCAGCACGGTTTGCATAAAGCGACTAAGGTCTTCACCTTTTACACGAAAATCCGACGACGTATCAGTCATGGGTTACATACTCCTGATCTTTCTATTAATCCGTTACCGGCAGTGCCTAGGCTTTGTACAAAAACTGCCTGCGCTCGCCGACTTCTCGTACAGTGCCTAACGATAAATCAGCGTCGGTAACCACATTGAGATGGCTGGAATAAAGGTCACTAACAGCAGGCATATTACCAAGGGGATCAGGAACGGTATGGTGCCGCGCATGCAGCGTTCAAAGCTGACATTCGACACCCTGGAAAGCACGTAGAGCACCATTCCGACCGGAGGGGTCAACAACCCAATCATCAGGTTCAGTACCATAATCACCCCGAAGTGAACGGGGTCAACGCCCACTGCAACCGCCATGGGTAGCAGCACGGGAACTAAAATGGTGATTGCCGCAATCGTTTCCATAAAGCAGCCAACGATAATCAGCACGATATTAGCCATTATCAGCACGGCGAGTTTGCTGTCGGCAAAAGGCCCCATTAAGGCGATCACATTTTGCGTGACCTGATTGCTGGTAAGAATCCAGGCAAAGATAGAGGCGGCAGAGACAATGAACAGAATGACGGCGGTGGTCTCAATGGTCTCCATGCTGACTTTAAGTAGCTTGCGCCAGGTCAGCGTGCGGTACACCACCACGCCAAGCAGCAGCGCATAGAACACCGCGGCCACGGCGGCTTCGGTAGGCGTAAAGGCACCGGTGATAATCCCGCCAACGATAATGACCGGGGTCATTAGCGATAAGAAGGCCCGCTTGAAGGTATGGCCGAGCACGCGCACCGAGAACACCGCATCGCGGGTATAACCACGTCGACGGGAGATAATAAAGATCATCAGCATCAGCATGGCGCCCATCAATAGGCCTGGGATCAACCCCGCGGCAAACAGCTGACCTACTGAGGCAGATGCCATTACACCATAAATCACCATGGGTAGACTGGGCGGAATAATCGGCCCGATGGTAGATGAAGCAGCGGTAATTCCTACTGCAAACTCCTCATCGTAACCGGCGTCTTTCATCGCTTTGACTTCGATCATTCCAAGGCCACCAGCGTCCGCCACTGCGGCCCCAGACATCCCAGAGAAGACGATGCTGGCACCGACATTCACGTGCCCCAAGCCACCGCGCATCCAACCCATCAGGGCCTTAGCAAAATTAAAAATCCGCTCGGTAATACCGCCGTTATTCATCAAACTGCCGGCGAAGATAAAGAACGGAATCGCCAACAGCGGAAAACTGTCGATGCCGTTAATCATGCGGTGTGCGATAACAATATTAGGTACTTGCCCGGTAATCAGCACAAACATCAAACAGGCACCCGCCAAGCTGACAGCGATAGGCACCCCTAATACCAGCATGGTAAACAGGGAGAAAAACAGGAAGCCAAGATCGTAGCCCATCAGCGGTAAAATCACGCAGCCCAGCACCGCCAGAGCGGCCAGCAGGGGAGACACGATCGGCGTTTGCCAGCGCATTAAGGACATTCGGGACATGGGAAGCCTCTCACTAAAAAGGGCATATCAATAAAAAACGCCATCGCCAATAACCACCGTTCACACTGCACTGTTACGGTTTCGGTACTTTAAATAGAGCCGCTGCACGGTGCGCAAGGCCATCAAGACAAACGCGGCACAGACGGCAAAATAGATGATGCTCTTAGGCAGATCGATGGAGACCATTAAGCTATTGGTGCGTGATGCCAATTGATAAGCCACCCATGCCAACGCTATATAAAAGGTAAGGCTGACAAGATTGACCAGTCGCTCCAGAAAGCGCGCCTGCCACCCTGGCATGTAGTGATAGAAGAACTCCACCATAATGTGGCTGCCGTTACGAGCCGCCATCGCGCTGCCCAGAAAGCCCACCCCGATCAGCAGATAGCGCGCTATCTCCTCGGTCCAGCCAATCGAGCTGCCTAATACATAGCGGCTAAAAAATTGAGCGAACACCACCAGAATCAGCGCCCAAAACAGCGTCAGGGTCACATAATCCTCGATACGATAATCACTGAACCTAAACGGGGCGTCATCAAATGCAGATTCAAAATCGACCATTGGGTCACCAATGGGCGGTGAGTCTTCTCTTGGGTTGTTCATGGCGCAACACTCCACCCCCTCCGCTCAAAAGAGCGGAGGGGGTAACAAAGGATTGGATTATTGGCCGATAGCCTGTAGACGGTCGTAAGTTTCCTCATCCCAGGTGGCAGCATCGCCGTTATGGGCGGGTACTACGGCCTCACGAAAGACATCGCGATCCACTTCGTTGATGGTGTTGCCCTGCTCTTCAAACCAGACGACCAGCTCTTCTTCAGCTTGCTGGATATCCTTGGTGTTGTTCTCGGCAGCCTCTTGGAAAACCTCGCGGAATATCTGTTGATCCTCTTCAGTTAGCTGATTCCAACGTGGCCCCCCGACAATGGTGATTAATGAATCAGTAATATGGCCAGTTAGGTTGATGTAGTCCTGTACTTCATGGAATGCCTTGGCGCGAATGGTAGGTAGCGGATTTTCCTGGGCGTCTACCACGCCTTGCTGCAGCGCCAGATAAACCTCGTCGAACGCGATAGGGGTAGGGTTAGCGCCAACTGCACGGGGCATCATCATGTACATCGGAGCGTTAGGCACGCGGATTTTGAGGCCTTGCATGTCCGCTGGCTCATTGATGGGAGTATTCGAGGTCACATGACGCTCGCCGTAATAGTTGAGCGCCATAGGTACGTTGCCGGTTTGATCCTGGTAGCCCTGCGCGATCTCTTCAAACAGTTCACTGTCAGCAAACGCCTGCCAGTGATCAAAGTCACGGAACATATAGGCCGCGCCAGCTATACCGATGGGGCCATAAGAGCGCCCAGCAAACTGTGTGCCGGTATAGATAACATCCACCGTACCTAACTCGAGCCCTTCGTTAATATCCTCCTCTTTACCCAGCGAAGAGGCAGGGTGCACCTGCATGGTATAGCGCCCATCGGTACGCTCTTCGATTTCATCAGCGGCCCATAGCGCCCATTTGTGGAACGGCTCAGACGTTTCATAAACATGCGCGAAGCGTAGGTTTTCAGCTGCCTGAACGGCAGCCGTAAAACCAATACCTGCCGCGATCAGCGAGGCAGTCAATAGGCGGCCCATTCTGAGGTGGCGTTGGCTTTTGTGACTCATCGTGTACTCCTCACAACCATTAGATTTGTTGTTGGTTTTAGTGCGAGTGGCGGCAGCCGACGTAACCGACCATAGAGCTGTATACGTATCATACCACCAGTTTCAAACCTAGCTGGTTGCCTGCAATCGCGCAACCATCTCGATAAGGATTTTGTTGTGTTTATGTTTATTCACGTTGCAAGCCAAGCTGTTGCTGCAAACGCACCAGCAGTTGCTGATCACCAAACCCGCCAGCTTTGGTAATTACTCGACGTCGCCAATCGCCATCCATGACCCCTAAGGCAACCCCTGGTGACCACTCGGCTTCAACGGATATATAACTCACTCCCTGCCGGGAGAGCACCGCCATTGCAATATCGCCACCGGTTAAGAACAGTAAACTCTCCTCAATTCCGTTCCAGGTAAAAGTAATTGCAGCCACCTGGGCAGCCATTGCTTTAGCAACCTCACTTGCCGTACGCCCTACTTCCGCTCCAGGCACGACGACACAAGTACTCAACGCGTAGTCATTAGCAGGAACATCCATGCACGCTTCGATAACGGCCACATTGGGAAAGTTCTTGCAGAGTTGCTGAAGCTGCTCAGCCGCGCGTGGGCTTCTAGACCCCACTGCATAAAGCAACGAGGTTACGCCACTCAGCGAGCGATACGAGGCATTCGGCGATCCAAAACAGCGCTGGGCAATCGCCGTTGCCAAGCCCGCTGCACCGGCGAGTGTTCTAACATCGTTAGTGGAAACTAATCGCTCATACAGGCTCGCAAGCTCTTCGTCGCTAGCAGCATCGGCAATACAGTCCTCGTTAGGCAGTTGCATTCCTGGGCCAGGGCGATAGCGCTCCAGCGGTAGTCCGCTGGCAGCAAATGCCCGATCAATCGGGCCCATAATGGGCACTGAAAGGGCATCTTGTTGATAAACCGTGCCTGCCAGTAGCTGACCATCGACCCACACTTCAGCATCGCGCACTGTTCGCCCCTGGGCGGGAACCGCCGGGGCTAAAAGCAACGGCAGGCTCAGCGCTTCGCGCAGGGCCCTGCACTCTGCAACTACCTGGCCACGCAGGGTTGAGTCCACTTTTTTAAACCACTGCTGCGGGTGAGCTCGCTTGAGCAATCGCACAGCCTCCGTCACACGGCTGGCCGCCTCGTCGGCCGGTAGGTGGCGAGATTCAGTATTTACGGCGATAACCTCTGGCAACTGCCCTTGCCACGTATCAAGCGTTTTGGCTAATGCCTCAAGGCTAATCACCACGCGGGCGTCTGCTCCCCTCGCGGCAAACGGAGCGGCGGTATCCAGCGCGCCAGACAAATCGTCCGCAATAATCGCCAATCGGCAGCTGCTCATGCTTTAGCGCCGCTGGCTAGCCGCCGTGCATAGGCAATCGCCGACCCCATATTGGTGGCATCGGCTTTACCCTGCCAAGCAATATCAAAGGCAGTGCCGTGATCCACTGAGGTGCGCTGAAGCGGCAGCCCTAGGCTAACGTTCACGGTAGTATCGAAGGCGATCAGCTTGACGGGGATATGCCCCTGGTCGTGATACTGAGCGATGACCAAATCGAACTCACCTTTCGAGGCACGGTAAAACACCGTATCCGCTGAGATCGGCCCGCTCACATCGAATCCCTGTTCCCGCAAGCGCGCAACCGCCGGGGCGATACAGCGGCTATCTTCGTCGCCAAAAATACCGCCTTCACCGCAGTGTGGATTAAGCCCCGCAACAGCGATACGCGGCCTAGCTAATCCCAATGCCACCAAGTGCGCATGTCCGGCTTCAACCGTGGCAATAATGCGCTCGGGAGTCACCCGATCAATGGCATCTCGCAGCGAAACGTGGGTGGAAACATGCAGCGTCGAGAGCGTTTCAGAGGCCAGCAGCATGAACGATGACGGCGCGCCAGTCAGCGATGCCAGCATGCCGGTGTGACCATCATAGTGGTGACCTGCTTCATGTAGCGCCGCTTTGTTCAGCGGGGCAGTGACAATCACCTGTGCTCGCCCTGCCTGTACAAGCTCAACGGCTTTGTGAACGCAGCGAAACGCCATATCGCCCGCAGCGGCGCTAATTTTGCCATCGGAAATGTCGACGCCCTTCGCTACCTCTACCACCCCCACCGCCACACAATCGTTACCGCGTTTTACCTGTTCCAACGGTACAAACTCAAGCTCGGCGCCAATGCTCGTCGCTGCGCGGCGATAAATAACCGGATCACCGACCACCATGGCAGTGGCCCGCTCAGCGGGCGACATGGCGCTTAGCGCACGGCAAATAATCTCTGGGCCGATACCGGCGGGGTCGCCCATCGTGATAGCAATTTCATAACAGCGTAGGGAGCTATTCATGGCATTAACTGCCCGCCGTTGACCTCAATAATTTGGCCGGTGACATAGCCACTTAATGTGTCGGTGCCAAGAAAAACATAAGCGCCGACACACTCTTCCGCCGTCCCCAAACGGCCCATGGGAATCGATGCCCGAGCGGCATTTAGATGAGCATCGCTTGAGTGGCGCTCATGAAAATCAGTGGCAATGGTGCCGGGTGCCACGGCGTTAACGCGAACATTATCGCCCGCCAGTTCCTTGGCCATATTGCGCGTAACCGTGCTCACAAACCCTTTGGCCGACGCATATAGCCCCGCACCACCGCCTCCCCCGTTACGCGCGGCAATCGAAGTGGTATGAATAATATTCCCGCCCCCAGCGCGGCGAAAATGCGGCAGCGCTGCTCGGCTGGCCATGATCACTGAGCGTACATTGAGATCCATAACCCGGTCGTACTGATCATCGTCCATCTCATCTAAGCCAACCCGGCCCATCATGTCTCCCGCGTTATTGATCAACAGATCTAAACCGCCCAGACGCTCGGCGGCCTTATCAACCAGTTGTTGGGTTTCACTGGTATGGCTGACGTCGGCTTGCAGCGTAAAGGCGTCGCCGCCAGCATCGCGAATAGCCTGGGCTACCGCTTCGGCAGGCGCTTCACTGCTGTGATAGTGCACCGCGACATGTGCTCCCAACGCACCGAGTTGTTTAGCGACCGCCGCGCCTATGCCGCGACTGGCACCGGTAATCAATACGCGCTTACCTTTCCACTCGTCTAACATGCAATTCTCCTTAACACTTTTTTGTTTTTCTAATCGCTCTGTTCAGCAAAACACCTTCATCTAGGCCGATTTAACTATCGACCCGAAATAGAACGGTGCGCTAGAGTAGGCAATTAACTGGCATACCTGTCATACAACACAACATCTATAACATGATAGGCGATGGCGTATTAACCGCCAATCGCATACCACCGCTAAAAACGATGACTAACAACAATTTTTAACTACCTGGAGGCGTATATGAACCCACTTTCCCTGACTGACTCCCTGCCCCATGACCTGGATAATGCGCTACTGGTCGGTCGCGTATGGTTAGAAGGCGCTCACCCCGGCCCTGCCTTGGTGACTGTACGCGATGGCCAGGTCATTGATATTACTGAGCATGGCCCGACCATGGCTGACCTGCTTGAGCGCGACGATGTGCTATCGATTGTGCAGAGTGCCAAGGGCTCCAATCTGGGCAGCGTAGAATCATTAATAGCGAACTCCCAGCTTTCCTCGCCGCAAGCACCCTATCTACTCGCGCCCTGTGATGTGCAGGCCGTTAAAGCATGTGGCGTTACCTTTGCGGTTAGTCTGTTAGAACGCGTGATTGAGGAGCAGGCAGGAGGCGATCCAACCAAGGCCGTTGAATTACGCGATGACCTACAGGCGTTGATCGGCACTGATCTTTCAAAAATCAAGCCGGGCTCTGATGAGGCGATGGCGCTCAAAACAGCACTTCAAGCCCGCGGTGGCTGGTCACAGTATATGGAAGTGGGCATCGGCCCCGATGCGGAAGTATTTACCAAAGCCCAGCCGCTTTCATCGGTAGGTTTTGGCACGACAGTAGGCTTGCACCCATCCTCTCAGTGGAATAATCCCGAGCCGGAAATTGTGCTGGCAGTCGATAGCCGCGGTCAGGTGCGTGGTGCCACTCTGGGCAACGACGTCAACCTGCGCGATGTCGAAGGCCGTAGCGCCCTGCTGCTTGGCAAGGCGAAAGATAACAATGCCTCCTGCTCCATTGGCCCTTTCATTCGCCTATTTGATGACCACTTTACTATCGACAGTGTGCGCAATTGCCAAGTAGCGCTGCGCATCGAAGGTGGGGATGACGACTTCCTGTTGCAAGGCGAGAGCGATATGCGCGAGATCAGTCGCGACCCGCTGGACTTAGTTAGCCAAACCATCGGCGAGCACCATCAATACCCCGACGGTTTTATGCTGTTCCTCGGCACCATGTTCTCGCCGATTCAAGACCGCGACGGTAAAGGCCAAGGGTTCACCCATCACCTGGGAGATCGCGTCACTATCACCACACCCGCCCTTGGCGCCCTGGTTAATTCGGTAGGCAGAAGCGATCAGTTGCCGCCCTGGACCTACGGCATTCGCGAGCTGATGCGCCACTTAGCGCGCCGCTGATTCAGCCACCTCATACGCCACTCAACCGCACCGACAAGGAGAGCACAATGACAACAATTACTCGCGTCGAGATCCAGGATATTCGCTTTCCCACCTCGCGCTCACTAGATGGCTCGGATGCCATGAACGCGGCGCCAGACTACTCCGCCGCTTACGTCATCCTGCACACCGATGACGGCAGCCCCGAAGGGCACGGCTTGACCTTTACCATTGGTCGCGGCAACGAGATTGTGGTCACCGCGCTGCACTCCTTAGCACCACTGATTGAGGGTCGCACGCTGGCCTCGATTACCGACAATATGGGCACCTTCTGGCGGGAAATTACCGGCGATAGTCAACTGCGCTGGATTGGCCCCGATAAAGGCGCCATTCACCTGGCGACCGCCGCCATCGTCAACGCCGTATGGGATATGTGGGCGAAAAAAGAGGGCAAGCCGGTGTGGAAGCTACTGGTGGATATGACGCCGGAGCAACTGGTGCGCTGCCTTGATTTCCGTTTTGTCACCGATGCGTTAACCCCCGAAGAAGCGATCTGTTTGCTGCGCCGCCAATCCTCTGGCAAAGCCGCGCGGGAAGCTGAAATGCGCCGCGATGGCTACCCTGGCTACACCACTTCCGCCGGCTGGCTGGGTTATAGCGACGAGAAAGTGCGCGGCCTTGCCCGTGAAGCACTAGCCGAAGGCTGGACCCACTTTAAGCAGAAGATTGGCGGTGATATCGAAGAGGATGCCCGCCGAGCGGCGCTGCTGCGCGATGAGATCGGCTGGGACAACGTGCTGATGATGGACGCCAATCAGGTGTGGGAAGTCGACGAGACAATTACCAAGATGCGCCGATTGGCAGAATTTGATCCACTGTGGATCGAAGAGCCCACCAGCCCTGACGATATTCTTGGCCACGCTGAAATCCGCCACCGCGTTGCGCCTATCGGCGTTGCCACTGGCGAACACTGCCACAACAAAGTGATGTTTAAGCAGTTCTTCCAAGCGGATGCCATTGACTATTGCCAGCTTGATGCGGCGCGCTTGGGTGGGCTTAATGAAGTCATTTTAGTGGTACTAATGGCGGCTAAATTCGGCGTGCCGATTTGCCCCCACGGCGGCGGGGTTGGGCTATGCGAGTACACCCAACATATCTCTCTATTCGACTACATTGCGGTATCCGGCAGCCTTGAAGGCCGTGTGCTTGAGTACGTAGACCACCTTCACGAGCACTTTATCGACCCGGTAGTCATCAACCGTGGCCGCTACCAGGTGCCCGAAGCGCCGGGTTACAGTATCGCCATGCACACGGAATCCCAAGCACAGCACCGCTACCCCGAGGGTGCGGCCTGGCAGGAAGAGCATTAATGACAGACACCACTACGTTTCTAAATGAACTAACTACCCTGCTCGGTGAGCGGGGTTTAGTCCGCGAATCGGATGTTATGGCGCGCTACGTTAGCGACTGGGCAGGCGATACGTTGGGCATGCCGCTGGCGGTGGCACGCCCGGCAACTACTGCAGAAGTCGCCGAAGTAGTGAAGCGCTGCTATGAGCAAGGCGTCGCAATGACGCCTCAGGGTGGCCATAGCGGCTTGGTGGCCGGCGCCTTGCCCGCTGCAAGCGGTCAGGAGCTGGTAATCAGCCTAGAGCGCTTAAATAGCGTGCGCGTGATTGATCCGGTTAATTTCACCATCACCGTAGATGCGGGCTGTATTCTCGAAAACGTTAAGCTGGCGGCTTTTGAGCATGACTGCGACTTTCCGCTCTCGCTTGGCGCTCAGGGCAGCTGTCAGATCGGCGGCAATATCGCCACCAACGCAGGCGGGCTTAACGTGCTGCGCTACGGCATGATGCGCGAGCTGGTGCTGGGGCTTGAAGTGGTTCTGCCTGACGGCCGCGTCTGGGAAAGTCTTAACGCGCTACATAAAGACAACCGCGGCTACGATCTTCAGCAGCTATTTTTAGGCAGCGAAGGCACCCTGGGCATTGTGACCGGCGCGGTACTCAAGCTCTCACCACGCCCGACCCAGAATCGTACCGCGCTGCTGGGTCTACCCTCCGTTCAGGCGGTGATTGACCTTTATGGTTTGGCCCGCCGGGAGTGCTGCGATCTGTTGACCGCTTTCGAACTGATTCCCCGCCGCTGCATTGAGCTAGCAATCGAAGCAACACCTGAACTGCGCGACCCAATGGAGAGCGCCTACCCCTGGTACGTGCTAATGGAAGTTGCGGCTACGGGGCCAGTGGATCTAGGTGCAATGCTGGAACAGCTACTTGAAACCGGCATGGAGCGCGAGCTGGTGCTGGATGGCGCGCTGGCATCCAGCGACACCCAGTCCGCCCAGCTATGGCAATTCCGCGAAAGTATGTTGGAAGGCCAACGACGACGCGGCGAGCATCTGCGCACCGATATCTCGGTGCCCATCTCGGCAATTCCCGACTTCGTCACACGCGCAAGCGAAGTGGTCATGGCCGCTTCTCCCGAGTGCGAAATCATTGCCTACGGCCATGTGGGCGACGGCAACCTGCACTTCAACATCCTGCCGCCCAGTGCCATGGCGGACAGCGATAAGAAAGCCCACCTGCATGACCTGGAGGAGCGGCTGTTTGAAGTGCTCGACGAGTTCCACGGTAGTATCAGCGCCGAGCATGGCATTGGCCGCACCAAGCAAGCGTCTTACCTGGCGCGGCTATCGCCTATCGAACGGGAGCTGATCAGCGGGGTTAAAGCCCTTTTCGACCCCAAGGGGCTGATGAACCCAGGGAGAATTTTGCCTGCTGGGGAGTAATCCCCAGCTTGGTGCCTCATTCAGTTTTGGTTGGTCACTGTCTGAAACGCTCTGCCAGGCCACGCAAAGCATTGGCATACAGCAGCGTATCGATCCCCACGCCAACGAAGGTACAGCCCGCCGCAAGATAGCCGCGGGCGGCCTGCTCGTCCACCGTGACGATACCCGCTGCTTTTCCTGCAGAACGTATCTTGGTAATGGCATCACTAATCGCTGCTTTCACGTCCGGGTGGCTAGCGTTACCGAGATGCCCCATTGACGCCGACAAATCAGCAGGGCCAATAAATACGCCATCGACACCTTCTACTGCAGCGATAGCTTCCAGGTTGGCAAGCGCCTGCGGACTCTCCACCTGCAACATCAGGCAGATTTCGTCATCGGCACGGGAGAGATAGTCTTCGGCCTGCCCCCAGCGTGAGGCGCGCGCCAGCACATGGCCAACGCCGCGAATACCCCGCGGCGGATAGCGCGTGGCCGCGACTAGCTCGGCGGCTTGTTCAGCCGTTTCTACCATTGGGATGAGCAGGTTCTGCACGCCAATATCCAAGTAGCGCTTGATTAACACCGCATCGCCCGTGGGCGGCCGTACCACCGGGTGACTTTGATAGGGTGCCAGCGCCTGCAACTGAGCAAGCAAGCTGGCGAGATCATTAGGAGTATGCTCCGCGTCAATCAACAGCCAGTCGAAGCCTGCCGTAGCGGCAATTTCGGCAGTATAAGCACTGGTCAAACCGAGCCAAATCCCGGTTTGGGGTTGGCCCGCCAGCAGTTGCTGTTTAAAGGCGTTAGGCGGCATGTTCATGCTAGCTCCTTTTTTATTAGTATCCCATCACCCGCGGCAGCCAAGTGGCTAGCCCTGGTACGGCGATCAATAGCAAAATGGTGGCAATAATCGGTAGCAAGAAAGGCAGTATTGCCCTAACTACCTGACCGTAGCGTAATCGCGTGATCCCAACCATTAAGAATAGCACCGTGCCAAACGGCGGTGTAATGACCCCTACGGACAGCGTAATCACCATCACGATACCGAAGTGAACCGGGTCTAACCCAGCGCTTAGGGCCGCCGGCACCACAATCGGGGTGAAAATCAGGATGCTTTCAATCACCGACATAAAGCAGCCGATCAGCAGGAAGAACAGCGCAAAGCAGAGCAGTAGTGCAAACATGGGCATATCAATGCTGGCCACCTGCCCCGCCAATGCCTGGGGAATTCCCATGCGCACGAGTATCCAGCCATAAAAGCTGGAAACCGCAATAATCAACAGTATCACTGCACTGAACATTAGGGTGCGGCGAAAGGCGTTAAACAGATCCCGCCAGTTCAGATCACGGTAGATCAGCCCGCCTAGAATTACCGCGTAGAGCGACGCAATCGCTCCCGCTTCTGTGGGTGTGAAGAAGCCACCCCAAATGCCACCGACAATAATCGCCGGCATCATTAACGGCAAAATAGCGCGTTTCCCTGTGCGCACCACTTCACAGGCATCAAAGGGTGTGGGCTTAGGCATGACTACCTTGCCGGTGGCGCCAAGCAGTACCGTCATCCCGATCAGTAGCAGCGCCATCAAAAGACCAGGCAATATCCCGGCCATAAACAGCCCACCAATGCTCACATTCGCCAGCCAACCGTACACCACTAGTGCGATACTGGGAGGCAAAATCGGCCCGATAACGCTGGAAGCGGCGGTGATACCAGTGGAGTAATCCAGCGCATAGCCACGCTCTTTCATGGCCTTGATTTCAATACTGCCCAGCCCGGCGGCATCAGCTACGGCGGTACCCGACATGGTGGCAAAGATCGAACTGGCCACCACATTAGCGTGACCAAGGCCGCCCTTGGTAAAGCCAACCAACGCCGTCGCAAAATCAAAAATCCGTGTGGTAGTGGAGCCAACATTCATGACATTGGCGGCCAGAATAAACAACGGAATCGCCAGTAGTGTGAAGTTATTGAGCGTTTGCACCATGCGCAGCGGTAGTAACTCTACCGGTAGCCCACCAGCACCGGTGACCGCCAGGGCAATAAACGAGGTGACGCCAATGGCCACCACCACAGGCAGACCAATGGCCATTAGTACTAGTAGCCCGCCGACAAAAATGAGTAGTTCTATCATGGTTTAACCAACTCCTCTTCCCGAGGCGCTTCCAACCAAGCCACGGGGCCGCGCAGGGTTTGCCACACCGCAATCAGCGCCATACCCGCAAAGCTGAAGAAGACGCCGTAGTAGAGGTAACTGAAACTAATACTGAGAGAGACCGTTTTATTGTTGGCGCTCATATCCGACATAATCCACGCGCCCCAGGCAGCGAGCGCAAAAAAACCACAGGAAATCAGTGCAGTGATTCGATATTGGATGTTTTTACCCAGCCCAGACAGCTTGTGGCTGAACAGATCCACCACCAGATGTTCACTGCGCACCCAGGCCGATATTGAGCCAAAACCAATGGCGTAGATGGCCAGCATAGACGCCACCTCTTCGGTCCAGGGCATGCCTAGCCCCAGCAAGTCGCGGGCAATAACCGCCGCCACGAGCAGTAATAGAATGGCCACCATTAATGCCACGCCGACCCCGTCACAAAGGCGGGTGACGCCACGCAGCGCATAGAAAGCGATTCGATCTGGCCCCTTACTGGGTGCTACAGCGTCTTCCACAGCAGAACTCCTTTACCCTGACATCTTTTTTTAACTGTTATGAAAGCTTATTTGTTATTAAAAACTGAGACGGCCCGTTGGGCCGTCGCAAAATTTTCCAAACGCGTGTTATTGGCTCTGGCTGCCCAGCGCATCTTCGCGGACACCGTCGGCCATTTCGGCCATCACCCGGTCAATCGCCGGTAACGCTGCTTCGCGGAAGGCTTCAATATCAGGCTCGATAATGGTCATGCCTTCTTTTTCAAGCTCTTCTAAATAGTACTCGTCCAACTCGCGTTCACGATCAGAGCCATGTTGACGGGCGACATGAATGGCTTCCTCAATCACCGCCTGGTCTTCTGCATCAAGCCCTTCCCACCAGCGTGAGCTTGCTACCCAGTTCCACGGGAACTGTACGTGGCTGGTCATAATAATATGATCCTGCACTTCCCAAAGGCGGCGGGTGTAAGGCGAAGAGAGCGAGTTTTCGTGACCATCTACCTGGCGGGTTTGCATCGCCAGATAAATTTCTGGCGCGGGCACGTTCACCACCTGTGCGCCAATCTCTTGCCACACTTCCAGCCATATCGGCAGGGAGGGCAGGCGCATACGGAAGCCCTGTAGGTCTGCCGGCGTTTCGATGGCTTTATTGGCCGTCATATGGCGCGGGCCGCGGTGCTGAGTGCCAAAGTACTTCAGGCCGCCTTGGCTTTCCGCTTGCTCTACCAGTGCCTGACCAGAAGGACTTTCCATATAGGCGTCAACTTCTTCCCAGGTAGTGAAAACAAATGGCACGGTAATCGCGTCATACTCAGGCGCGTACTGCTGCCGCCAGTTACCGCCGGTAATGGAGAGCTGGGTCTGACCCAGGTTGAGCAGTTCCAGTATGGCGTCTTCACCGCCCAGCGACCCCGCCAGGAAGGGGCGCACATTGAAGCGGCCGGGTGCTTGCTCTTCTAAATATTCCGCAAAACGCTCCACTGCGGCGCTCTCAGAGCCGCCTTCACTCATGGTGTTGTTCACTTGAATTTCGATAGGGTTAGCTAAGGCGAAGGGGGCCGCCGTTAGCATGCCGAGGGTAGCCAGCGTGGCAAGCAGTTGTTTCCGCATGGGATCACTCTCTACGGTTGTCGTTATTGGGTGTGGTTCTGGTAACTCTTCAAGTAGCGCTTATCCGATCTTGAAACAAGCCGCCAAGGGGCTCAAATCGACGTTCAAGAAGGCAGGCTTCGTGAAATACGATGGCTAGAAACGCCGCTATAGCGCGCTATTTTAAGTAGCCATTCGTCCCCATACGACCAAAGATGAATATCTAACCACCGCTGTTAGCTCTCTCAATAGGCCATCAGGCTGCTTTCCAATAACAATTTATCTTAGGAGCTTTCACCATGCACGAAGCCGCACCCGTCGCCTTCATTACCGGCGCCACCTCGGGCATTGGTCTTGCCTGCGCCCACCGTTTTGCCCAGGCTGGCTGGGCGTTAGTACTGACTGGCCGCCGCTTAGAAAGACTGGATACACTTCAAGCCACCCTTGAAAAGCACGTGCCTGTGTACACTGCTCAGTTGGACGTAAGCGACCCTCAGGCCGTGGCCAACGTAGTGGCGGCACTGCCTGAACGCTTTCAGCACGTGCATACCCTAATCAATAATGCGGGGCTAGCGTTGGGTAAAGGCCCGGCGCAAAGCGCCGACTTAGATGACTGGTACCGCATGATCGATACCAATGTGAAAGGGTTAGTGACCGTCACTCGCCACCTGCTTCCTAAACTGATCGCCGCTGGGCCTGGGGCAACCGTGATCAACTTGGGTTCTATCGCCGCCCATACGCCCTACCCTGGTGGACATGTTTACGGCGCTACCAAAGCGTTTGTAGAGCAGTTTAGCTATAACCTGCGTTGTGATGTCGGCCCTCAAGGGGTAAGGGTTACCGATTTAGCGCCCGGGATGACCGCCAGCGACTTTACCCTGATTCGCATGAAAGGCGACAGCAACGCCGCCGATAACTATTACGAAGGCGCCCAACCGCTACAGCCAGAAGATATTGCCGAGCAGGCGCTACATGTCGCCTCGCTACCGCCCCACGTCAATATCACCCGTTTGGAAGTTATGCCGCTTTGTCAGCAGTGGTCAGCACCTACGATACTGCGGGACTGATCTGGGGCTGGCCTTCGATAAGATGGTCAACCAAGTGCCGAGCGGTGACGTGCAGTGAGGCATAGCGGCGCATACCAATGACCAATTCGCGCTGAGCCCAGGGGTCGCTAAGCGGGATGCTCTTTAGCTGCAAATCACCCAGGTCGCGATAAATAGTTTGCTCAGGCAGTACCCCAACGCCCATACCGTGGTGGATCATGCGGCAAATAGCGTCAAAGCTGCGCACCTGAATTCGCATTCGCAGCGCTTTGCCTGCCAGGTTGGCCTGTTCATTCAACAGTGATTGCAATGAGGCATCCTGCTGTAAGCCAATAAAATCGAAGGACAGCGCTTCATTGAAGGCGATGCTTTCTCGCTCAGCCAAGGGGTGATCAATGGGCGTCATTAGCACTAATCGGTCATGGCGATAAGAGAGTTGCTGAAGATCAGGTGCCGCCACATGGCCGGCGAAAATGCCGATATCGGTTAACCCATCGCGTACGGCGGCAATGATTTCGCTGCTAACGCGCTCTTGAAGGTCAATTTTGATTTCGGGGTAGAGGCGAGAGAAAGCGCTGAGATCCTGAGGCAGAAAGGCAATGATCGCCGAGGTATTGGAGTGAATACGCACATGGCCGCGCACGCCCTCGCCGTACTCGCTGAGTTCGGCATGCAGCCGCTCGATGTTATCCATAATACGCCGGGCATGGTGCAAAAAGGCCTGCCCGGCAGGTGTTAACTCTACGCCACGAGGGCGACGGTAAAGCAGCGTGGTGCCTACCAGTGCTTCCAAGTCGCTAATCCGCTTACTCACCGCAGCGAGTGCCAGGTGTTCGCGCTCAGCGGCAGCCGTTAGGCGGCCTTCATCTGCTACGGAGATGAACAGTTTGAGGGTGACAAAATCGAAGCGGCGCATGAAAAAACTCCTAAGAGACAGCTTGATGATGCTAGCACCAACCTTCGTAGGTCACGAACCCTTTGTTACCGATTGCCTAATTGTCGGCCTTGAACAGCTCACGCATGCTGACGATTAATGATGATAACGATAAGTAGAGGAAAGCCTTAATGAATGCTCACGAAGCGCGCCAGCTTCCGCTACAGGGCTTAAAAGTGCTCGAGCTTGGCCAACTGATTGCGGGCCCCTTCGCTACCAAACTGCTGGGTGAATTTGGTGCCGACGTAATCAAAATCGAGCCTCCCGGAACCGGCGACCCACTTCGCAAATGGCGAATGTTAGAAGAGGGCACCTCGCTCTGGTGGCATGTGCAAACCCGCAACAAGCGCTCGGTGGCGCTGGATTTACGCAGCGAAGAGGGCCAAAAGCTGGTACGCAAGCTCGCCGCCGAAGCAGACGTGGTGGTGGAGAACTTTCGCCCCGGTACGCTAGATAACTGGGGGCTTGGCTGGGAAGCACTCTCCACACTCAATCCACGGCTGATCATGGTGCATATTTCCGGCTACGGGCAAACTGGCCCTTACCGCGACAAGCCCGGTTTTGGCGTGATTGGGGAAGCCATGGGTGGGCTGCGTTACCTCACCGGCCAGCCGGGAGAACCTTCAGTGCGCGTTGGCGTGAGTATTGGTGATTCGCTTTCCGCGCTCTACGCCGTTATCGGCACGCTGTTAGCACTTCAGGAGCGTAACCGCAGCGGCCTGGGCCAAGAGATCGATGTTGCGCTGTATGAGTCCGTCTTTGCGATGATGGAGAGCCTGCTACCGGAGTTCGATGCCAGCGGCCAAGTGCGCGAACCGAGCGGCAGCGCCCTGCCCGGCATCACTCCTTCCAACGCTTACCGCTGCCAGGGCGGCGATTATGTGCTGATTGCCGGTAACGGCGACAGCATCTTTAAGCGCTTAATGGGCGTGATTGGCCGTGAAGATTTAGCCAACGACCCGGCCCTGGCCCATAACGATGGGCGTAGCCAGCAAGCCGAAATGATTGATGCCGCAATTCAAACATGGACCGCAGAGCGCCCACGGGATGCCATTTTACAGGCGCTGGATGAGGCCCGCGTGCCCGCAGGCTATCCCTACACTGCCGAAGATATCGCCTTTGATCCCCACTATTTGGCGCGGGAGATGATTCAAACCTTTACCCGCCCTAATGGCAAAGCGCTAAAAGTACCCGGCGTACTGCCAAAACTTAGCGCTACTCCAGGGCGAATCGGCGACGGCGGCCCCACCCTTGGCCAGCATACCGACGACGTGTTGGATGAACTGGGTATTGATCACGAAACCCGCGCCAAGCTGCGCCAAGCGGGCATCATCTAGAGAGCTTTATTTATGAATTTGATAACACCTTGCCCCACCAAGATCGAGATTAACGAAGTTGCCCCTCGGGACGGCCTGCAGATTGAGGCGCGGTTTGTACCCACAGAAGAGAAAATCCGCTGGATTGACGCGCTCTCCACCACCGGTTTGCGGCGAATAGAGGTAACGTCGTTTACCTCGCCAAAAGCGATCCCCAACCTGCGTGATGCCGCCGATGTAGTGACTGGCATTCAGCGTCAGGAAGGGGTCGATGTCACAGTGCTAGTACCCAACGTAAAAGGCACCGAACGTGCGCTTGCCTGTCAAGTGGATGAGATCAACTTGGTTATGTCCGCCAGCAATAGCCATGGCTTGGCCAACCTGCGAATGACGCCGGAGCAATCCCTTGAGCAATTCGCGGCAATCCTAGAAGTGACACAAGGAAGCGGCGTGTTTATCAACGCCTCGCTCTCCACCACTTTTGGCTGCCCCTTTGAAGGCGAGGTGCCCGAAGCGCAGGTACTGGAACTCGTTGAAAAGCTTATCGGCCTTGGCATTCAGGGCATCACACTCTGCGACACCACCGGCATGGCCAACCCCTCCCAGGTAAAACACCTGTGTGAAGCCGTGCTTGAGCGCTGGCCAGAAACGCCGTTCACACTGCACTTTCACGACACTCGCGGCATGGGCCTGGCTAACGCACTGGCGGCCTGGCAAGCGGGCATTACCCGCTTTGATGCTTCATTAGGTGGGCTGGGCGGCTGCCCCTTCGCTCCCGGCGCCAGTGGCAATGTATGCACCGAAGATTTAGTACATATGTTTGAGGCCATGGGCGTGGATACCGGGGTAGATTTAGATGCGCTGCTTGAGGTCGCCGCCACCCTCCCCGACCTTATCGGCCACGATGTGCCGGGGCAGGTGGTAAAAGCCGGGAAATCGACGCGGCGTTATGCGATGCCTGAGCGCTAGCCTTACCCAGGCGCTAACTCGGCCCTATCACGTGCTTCACTTCCAAATAAGCGCTTAACCCCCAGGGGCCGAGTTCACGACCAATCCCACTACGCTTGAAGCCGCCCCAGGCGGTTTCGGGTAGCACTAACTGCTCGCTGTTGTACCAAATGCTGCCGGCTTTGAGCTGACGGCCAATGCGCTTGGCCCGCTCTGGGTCGCCGCTAATGACCGTGGCTGCCAAGCCATAGGCACTGTCGTTGGCAAGCTGAATAGCTTCGGCTTCGCTTGCCACACTGCGACCGCAGAGCACCGGGCCAAAAATCTCTTCCTGCCATAGGCGGCTCTCTACCGGTACGTCGCGGTAAAGCGTTGGTGCTAAAAAGTAGCCTTTCTCTGGCAGAGTGCGGTGTTGCACATCCCGCACTGCTGTAAGACCTTCCTGTTCAGCAATGTCCAAATAACGCTGTACCGCATCGCGCTGTTTGGTACTGGTTAGTGGCCCTAAGTCGGTGCCTTCTGCTAGTGGGTCGCCCAGCGTAAGCGCATCCATACGCTCGGCGAGGGCGGCATAGAGTGCTTCCGCTACCTCTTCATGCACCAATAACCGTGAAGTGGCAGAGCATATTTGCCCGGCATTGAAGTAGATACCGGCCATCACCCAGTCGGCGGCTTGGGCAGGGTCGGCGTCTTCCATCACCAAAATCGGTGATTTCCCGCCGAGTTCAAGCGATACGCTGGCAGTGCGTGCGGCAGCGGCTTGCATCACCGCTTCACCGACACGATTACTACCGGTGAAGGAGATTTTATCCACGCCAGGGTGATTGGTCAGCGGCGCGCCGATGCCCTCACCATCGCCATTTAGAAGGTTCAGCACCCCAGCGGGCAGCTTAATTTCCAGGGCGATCTCGGCCAGCACCTGTTCTGGCATTGGTGTCACTTCAGAGGGTTTAAGCACCACCGTACAACCGGCCGCTAAGGCGGGTGCCAGTTTCCAGGCGCTAGTGACTAACGGGAAATTCCACGGGGTAATCAGCCCCACGACGCCAACGGGGTCGTGATACGTACGCGCCTCAACACCTTCCATCTCGACGCTAACCAGCTCGCCTTGGCGAGCATCCAGCGCTTTGGCCTGTTTCGCGTAGTAGCGGTAGCAGGCAATAGCATCGTCTAGATCAATCCCTGCTTCTGCTAGTGGCTTACCATTATTCGTCGCTGACAGGGTAATAAGTGCCTCCCGACGACTTTCCAAACCATCCGCAAGCCCATCCAAATAGCGTGACCGAGCGGCACCGCCCAGCGCTTGCCAAGCGGGCTGCGCCTGCTGGGCGGCGTTTACCGCGGCGTTTACATCTGCCGCATCCCCCGCCGTCACTTGAGCAATGCGCTCTTCGCTAAAAGGGTTCATCACGTCGAGCAGTCGAGTTCCCGAAGATGCGACCCACTGGTTATTGATAAATTGCTTATTGATAAACAGATTATTAATTAACTGCTCGCTGAGTGACTGCATGGAAATATCCTAGTCAGAAAATGCACACGCACGCTGCCAGGCAGCGGCGTCAATTTCGATCAGTAAAGGCCCGGTGGGTACGCGGTTAGCAAGCGCCTTGGCAAGCTCAGCGGGGCTTTCCACTAGCATGCCAGGGCAGCCGAAACCTTCAGCCAGGGTGAGGAAGTTAGGCGCTTGAATATCTACACCCAAGCGCGCCACGCCATGAGCATCCATATAGCGGCGAATCTCTTCATAGCCTGCGTTGTGCCACAGCACAATCACCACTGGCAGGCGCTCTTCTACCGCCGTGGCTAGTTCAGAAAGCGTAAACATCATCCCACCATCACCCACTAGCGCCACCACGGGTAGATCCGGTCGCGCAAGCTGCGCGCCCAGCGCCGCTGGCAACCCATAGCCCAAAGTGCCGTAACCCGTTGAAGCATTGAAATAACGCCGTGGCGCTGACTGACTCACTAAATGATTACCGGCATATACCGGGGCGGTGGAATCGCCCACCAGAATTGCTTCGGGGAGATAGTAGGCTAGGGTTTTATAAAGTGGCACGAAGTCGGCAAACGCAGGATCGTCTAGCAAATTGAGCGCGCTTAACGCCGCGGTCGTTCGTTCAACGCCATTGCGCTGCAAGGGGGCAGTAAAGTGTTCAAGCAGCAGCTCAAGGCTACGCCCAGCGTCGCCGACTAAGCCAAGCGTCGTACGCTGATTGCGCACCAGCTGTTCAGGATCGAGATCGATACGTATCAGCGTGCCATGGAGATGAAAACCGTCGTCAAACACCACGTCGTAATCGGTCTCACCCAGCTCAGTGCCTACCGCCAAAATCACATCGGCGTTGGCCGCGAGTTCACGTACAGCGGGTAGCGCGGCGTTAGCGCCCAAATCCAGCGGATGGTCGCGGCCTAGCAGCCCTTTGGCGTTAATAGTGGTCACCGTTGGCGCATCAAGCTTTTCTACTAATGCTCGCGCTGCCTCTGGCGCGGAGACACAGCCACCGCCTAATAGCACCAAGGGCTGCTTCGCTGCTTTTAATAAGCGAGCGGCCTCAGCAATCCCTTCTGGATCGGGCGCTGCTCTATACAGCGTAGGCGCCTGCCAACTCACTGGCACCTTGACCTGCGCATTGAATAGATCAATAGGGATTTCAATATGCACCGGGCCTGGGCGCGCACCCTTGAAGATGGCAAACGCGCGGGCCAGCACTTCCGGCAGCGTGTTGGCATCCAGCAGCGTGTGGCTAAAGCGTGCCACGCCGCTGATCATCTGCTGCTGGCTGGGCAGCTCGTGCAGCCGCCCCTGGCCCAAGCCCAGAGTATCGCGGCGGTTAACGCTGGAGATCACCAGCATGGGAATCGAGTCCGCCAGGGCTTGGCCCATGGCGGTGGCGATATTGGTCATCCCTGGCCCGGTGATAATCAGGCAGACACCTGGCTGGCCGCTAGCCCGTGCATAGCCGTCGGCCATAAACCCCGCGCCCTGCTCATGGCGTGGGGTGATGTGCTGAACATCGCTGTTCTCAAGCCCTCGGTAGAGCTCCACGGTGTGTACGCCGGGAATACCGAACAGCGCGCGTACGCCATAGGTATCGCGCAGCAGGCAGATCAGCAATTCGGCGCAGGTCATGGTCTGTCTATCCTTCATAAATAGCCCCTTAGAAGAAAAACGTATGGGCCATAAAGGCGATGATCGGCAGTGTAATCGCAGTACGCAGTAAGAACACCACCGCCAGCTCCCAGAACTTGATGGGAATCTTCGACTTGAGCAGCAGCGCACCGATTTCCGACATGTAAACCAGCTGTGTCATGGAGAGACAGGCAATGACAAAGCGAGTCAGCTCGCTTTCGATATTGGTCGCCAGCACCGCAGGCAGGAACATATCGGCAAAGCCCACTAGCGTAGCAGGCGCAGCCGCTTGCGCCTCAGGGATACGCAACAGTTCCAGCACCGGAATCATGGGGTAAGAGAGCCAGGTAAACAGCGGGGTAAACTCGGCCAAAATCAGCGCCACAGTGCCGATGGCAAATACCAGCGGTAACAGCGTTAGGAAGATATCAATCACGTTGAGTAGCGCTAAACGGGCTAACTTTCGAGGCCCTGGCGCACTGCCTGCACGGCGGGTGGCCTGCAACAGGCTGTAGCGGAATAGGCCGACATTTTCAGTACGCTCTTCGCTCAACTGACAGCCAACCGGCTCATAGTAGTCATCGGATTTACGCGACAGCGGTGGAATCCGCGAGACGATAACCGCGGCGATTAAGCCTGATACCACCACCGTTAAGTAGAACTGTACAAAGAGGTGGTTAAGGTCAATGAAGTTGATCACTAACAGACTGAAAGCGATGGAGGCGACTGAAAAGTTGGTCGCAATCACCGAAGCTTCACGGCCATTGTAATAGCCTTGTTCGTACTGCTGGGCGGTAATCAGCACGCCTACCGTACCCGATCCCATCCATGAAGCTGTGGCATCGATAGCACTGCGACCCGGCAGATTAAAGATAAACCGGAACGGCTTGCGTACCATGGTGCCGATAAACTCCATAAAACCGAATTCGACCAAAAACGGCAGCAACACTGCAGCAAAGAAGAAAAATGTCAGTAGCACCGGCGCCAAATCATTGAGCATGACACCACCGGTAAATGAAGCGGTGACAAACTCAGGGCCGAACTGAAAAAAGGTCATGATGACAAAAATGGCGCCTAACACGCGCATCGCTATCCAAATTGCGCCCACATCGAACATATCGTGAAAGGGGCCACTTTGTGCCCAGGTCGGTTGGGCTACTTTGACGTATAGCGTCACTACCACCGACAGGCAAAGCACAACCATCGCGATAGCGGGTAGCGCTCCCCCAAGCAGGGTTTGTAAGCCATCCGCCATAATACCCATGCCAATATTAATAGAATCACCGATCTGGAAGGGAACCAAAAACAGCAATACCCCAATGATGGAGGGAATCAGAAATTTCAGTAAGTGTGCGGGAGGTATCGGTGTCGACGGGCTCGGCTGTTCCGTTTTAACGTTGCTATAAGACATAGGATTCACCCATTGGAAGTGACTATTCGAGGTGGGCTGGCGGCGTCGTGGCAGGAAGGAGTTCTTCCTGCCATATGTCTTTTTTACTAGCGCTTTGTTAGATCAACGCTTTTTTGAACCTAAATTTTTTAACAGTGACTTAGTCGCCGCGCTTCACGCCCGGCAGGACGCAGAGCATCTCGTACAGCAGCGTGGCGCCCATTAGCGCGGTGTTGCCGCTGGGATCATAGGGCGGCGATACTTCAACCAAGTCACCGCCGACAATGTTCAACCCCGCCGCGCCGCGAACAATCTCGAGCCCTTGGGCAGAGGTCAGGCCGCCCATTTCCACCGTGCCAGTACCGGGCGCGACCGAGGGGTCCAGTCCATCAATATCAAAGCTGATATACACCGGAATATCGCCCATCTTTTCGCGCACTTCGGCCATCAGCGGTGCCAGTGAGCGATGCCAGCACTCCTCAGCCTGCACCACACGAAATCCCTGCTCGCGGCACCAGTCGAAATCCTCAGGGGAGTAACCGGTCCCGCGCAGGCCGATTTGTACAACCTTGTTGTGGGCCAGCAGACCCTCCTCCTGGGCACGACGAAACGGCGTACCGTGGGCAATCGGCTCGCCAAACATATGCTCATTCACATCGGCGTGGGCATCGATATGGATCAACCCCACCGGACCGTGTTTTTTTGCCATCGCGCGCAAAATCGGCAGCGTCAGCGTGTGCTCGCCGCCTAGCGTCAGTGGAATACAGTCATGCTTTAACACCTTGTCATAGAAGGCCGTGATGATGTCGACGCTTTTTGGCAGGTGGAAGGTATTGATCGGTACATCGCCGATATCGGCCACTTGTAAGCTTTCAAAGGGAGCGGCGCGGGTCGCCATATTGTAGGGGCGCAGCATGCGCGACTCATCGCGAATCTGCCGCGGGCCGAGGCGCGTGCCGGGGCGGTTTGAGGTACCGATATCCATGGGAATGCCAATAAAGGCGGCATCCAGCCCTTGGGCGGTCTCTTGCGTAGGCAGGCGCATCATCGTAGCAGGACCTGCAAAGCGCGGCATGGAGTTGCCGCCCAAAGGCTGATTAGACTCCGACATCGTTATCTCCTTGGCGTTGTTATGGCGCTGATAGGGGCTAAATCGAAGTGGCCAGCGCACTCTTAATATCTTCTGATGATGCTCTTAAATGTGCACAGAACGTGCCAACCCTACGATAGCGATATACTGGTAGAATTAACGGACTAACGATGCAAAAATGAATCAATCGCACACAGAATGATTCATAAATGAATTGATCATTCATTTATGAATCATTTGTGCAAAGCTGTCTGCCATAAGAGAGATGGCGTGAGAGAAACGGAATGAGTGAAATAGACAAGCACGTACTGCAAACCATCGTAGAAATTGCCAATGACCACTTCTTTATCGTCAGTGGGAATGGGCAAATCGTGGATGTCAGCCCAGGGGCCGAAGCGGTTTATGGAATGTCACGTGAAGAGCTGCTTTCCAGCAGCGTTCAACAGCTTCAGGCGGCTGGGGTATTGAAGCCCTCAATCACAATGGACGTCATACGTACCCGTCGGCCCGCGCAATTGATGCAAGTCACAGGTACAGGCCGCCGCGTCATTGCAGAAGCCTATCCGGTGTTCGTGAATGGCAAACTGGAACGCATTATCAGTCGCTCGCGGGATTTAACTGACCTCCAGTTGCTGCAAGACGAATATGCCCTACTCCAAAAACGCTTCAACGAACACCTTAAGCGCAGCCAAGCAGCGCCGGATGCCGAAGAGCAAGCGCTGGATGATGCGCTGGATAACTTACAAGTGCGCAGTAGCATAATGCGCGAAATTGCCTTGCTGCTTAAGCGCGTGGCACCTTCGGATGCCAATGTGTTGATGCTGGGTGAATCCGGCGTGGGTAAGACGGCGTTTGCTAAGCAGCTACATCGCTGGAGCCAGCGCTGCGACGGCCCCTTTATTGAAGTTAACTGTGCAGCGATTCCAGAGAACCTATTTGAATCTGAGATGTTTGGCTATCAGCCCGGCGCGTTTAGCGGCGCGGCGCGCCAGGGCAAGGCGGGATTATTAGAGCAAGCCGAAGGCGGCACGCTGTTTTTAGATGAGATTGGTGAGCTGCCGCTGCTGATGCAAACCAAACTGCTCAAAGTGATTCAAGATGGCAGCCTGACCCGCTTGGGTGACACTCGCACTCGACGCGTCGATTTCCGTTTGGTGGTGGCTACCAATCAGGATTTAGCCAAGCAGTTAGAAGCCGGGCTGTTTCGTCTAGATTTGTACTATCGGCTCAACGTTATCCCGGTGACGCTACCGCCGCTGCGGGATCGCCGTGAAGATATCCCCGTACTAGTAGAAGCCTGCCTGGGACGGCTTAATCAACGCTATGGACGACAAAAAATTCTCGATACGCGAGTGTGGTCGACACTGATGGGTAGCGAGTGGCCAGGCAATGTTCGCGAACTGGAAAACTGGTTAGAAAGAGCCTGGCTCTCAAGCCCCACCGATCAGATCGAAGTGCCTGTGTTTCATTCCCACGCGGCAAATAGTTACGATAAAAGCTTGCAGGGCCCCTCCCTTCCTATTACTGCAGCACTAGAGCCTCATGAAACCCTTAAGCAGTACTTATCTCGACTCGAATGCGAAACACTCGATGCGCTCAGCCGCAAACTCCCTAGCACCTACGCCATCGCTAAACGTTTGGGCATTAGCCAGTCCAGCGTCGTACGTCGCCTGCAAACTTACGGGCTAAAACCTCCGCGCGGATCAAAATCTCAGGATTCCTGATCAACGACCATCAATACTCCATTGAAAATTAAAACTTAACTAATCAATCGATTAACATCGTTTATTCAGAATAACTTAAAAGCAAATCATTTAACTTAGGCCTACCCAGCATGGACAATCAAATATAGGTTCTTCGACGTTGTGCATGGAATTCGTCCCTTGAACTGGAACAAACAAAGACTTCACCCTGCTGTTTGAGCAAACGACCATGCCACTTTTTAAAGAGGTGCCTCCCCCCAGTTGAAGCTTTGCGTCAAACGGCTATAGCGCATCGTGCATTACTTCATGCGCGGCATGTGCGGGAACAGAATCTGTTCAACGTGGTAATTGTTGACTTAAACAGATATGCCGCGCGGTCATTGCTACATTAAGGTATTCCTCGAAATGCAGCGCAAGCAGAAGCCAGTAGTTTTGCCGACCCAGGCTGCGACAAGCACGCCATCAAGGCCATCAGCGCCCCTATCAATTCATCGCGGAGATACGAACATGTGGTTGGGGTAGCCTAAGAAAGGTCGCCAGTCTTCCTCATCGGAGTGACCCAGTACCTTTACTAGGCCGAGGTAATAATCGACTGATTCAATTTAGTGCAGACCTTAACTAAGCGGCTAGACAAAGTACGCAAGAAAAAGCACAGCAAGCGGCAACACTCAAGCCAATGTGCTGGGCACTGCTAGCGAATAAGAAGACTAGAGCCCAAAAGCTTTGACGTCGCCCCAGACGTTGGTGGCTGATCAGAGCGTCACTGCAGCAGGCACAAGGAGGAGCCTACGCTGGATCCCAAAGCTCCAGACACCCAGAGGGGTTCGATGGCGCATCATGAACTACCTAGAGAGCATGCAGGCGGCGGCTTTTAAAAAGCCGCTATTGAAACCAATGTGGAAGACCCTAGCAACGATTACTCGATACGCCAATGCGGTGATTTGGGGCTGATCAACGCAAGACAGGAAAGAAAGCCTGTTTTAAGCAGCTCGGTCACGCGGAGTCTAACTTTATCGCATAATTTGCCTCATTGGCAGTCCAGTGGGTCAACTGTTCGATTAAGCCAAATTCACATGAAGTAACCAAGAACCCTATAATTACAAAGCGTTATTGTATTAATTTAAAATGACAACAATTACTTCGAGCCAATGAAACCCGTCTTTAAACAGCTTCATATTTGGTTTTCACTAAATTCAATGCACCACAAGCGTGCTTAAAAATAAAACCCTGCTCTAAGTGGCACTATTTATGCACCACAGAAAGGCAAGCAAAGGCTAAGCATAAGAAAAAACTAATTTTATTAGCCTCCTAAAATTTCGCATTCAATAAAAAAAGTTGACAGCTATGCATTAGTGTTGCTAAAAAACCCTATATGCAACATTAGTTCTCTATGACAAAACTAAAAGTGAATATTATGCTCAATGATAAGCACCATACCCGCTCAGGAACACTTTGGGGGGCTCGGTTTAAGGATCTACCAGAAAAGTCCCTAACTGATATTTCACGATCTCCAGATAGCTACTTTAGGCTACTACCACAGGACATAGCAGGGTCAAAAGCGCACACGTTCGAGCTAGGCCGTGAGTCGCTCCTTACTGAAGAAGAAGTTAAACAAGTCAATAACGCCTTGGATGAAATAGAAAAAGACTGGACGAACGGCTTGCTTGAAAGAGATCCAGAAAGTGAAGACGTACATGGCTTTCTAGAACAAGAGCTTATAAAAAGAGTGGGCCATGTTGGGGGTAAAATTCGAGCGGGCAGATCACGTAATGATCAAACGGCCAATGATCTGAAGCTTTTCATGCGACAAGAAGCACGTTTCATACATCAGCAGTGCAGACAGCTTATAGAGGCTCTTATTGATCAAGGCGAGCAACATGCAGGAAGTCTTTGCCTGGGCTTTACTCACCTCCAAGCAGCTCAACCTATTACCTTTGGACATCAATTACTTTCTCATGCTCAAGCTTTAAGTAGAGATTTAAGGCGGCTAGCAACATGGGATATAGAGAATGCCATTTCGCCTTTAGGCGCAGCGGCACTTGCTGGTTCCGGCATTACTTCTCATCCAGAATTAATGGCAAATGATCTGGGCTATACATCATCATACAACAACTCTATAGATGCCGTAGCCAATAGAGATCATGTTGCCGAGTTTATTTTTACTCTCTCACAAATGATGGTGACAATCTCCAGATTATCAGAAGAGCAAATATTATGGGCCTCCCCACAATTTGGCTGGATCAAATTACACGATAGCTATTCAACAGGCAGCTCTATTATGCCGCAGAAGAAAAACCCTGACATAGCAGAGCTATCTAGAGGTAAATCAGGAACCATGCTCGGCTTATTAACTGGATTTATGGCCACTCAAAAAAGTCTACCAACTGCTTACAACCGCGATTTATTTGAAGATAAAAATGCTGTTATACAAGCAGTTGATATTATGCATTTAGTACTTCCGGCAATGTCGGGCTCAGTTAAATCTATGAAAATAAACGAAGCAAAAATGGCGGAGCAGGCTACATGGGGGCACTCCTTAGCAACAGATATCGCTGATATGCTTTCAAAAGAAGGTGTCTCATTTAGAGATGCACACGAAATTGTTGGTGAAATCGTAAGCTATTGTGATGAAAAAGGTATTCAGCTTTATGAATTAGAAGAAAATGATCTTAAGAAATTAGACTCAAGGATAAATATGAAAATGATTGCGTCAATCAATGGACCGCAATCTGTCGAAAACCGTTTAGGAAAAGGGTCATCTAAACCTAGTTTAGTGCTTGAGCAGGCCATAGAATTGCGAAAACATATACACTCTCCAAAAATGCTCATGGCCTCATTAAATGGCAATGCTCTATCCATCTAGTGAGTTTAAGGGAAGCTTTTCATGACTGCTCTAAGAAAAACAGAATTAGCAAATTTGACAAAGGAAAAAAGAATCCCTTGGGCACAGTGGGCTACAGCTTTAATTGCAGTTAGCTCTCTTGCATTTCTAATCATTAGCTTTGCTCAGGGAAATATAAACTGGGGTACTGTTGGAAGGTATCTTTTTGACAAAGGAATTCTTTTAGGTTTAATTAACACCATTTGGATGACATTCGCTGCAATGTTTCTTACCATCGTTCTTGGCACGATACTCGCAATAATGAAGATAGCGCCTAACGGGGTATTAAAATCTATAAGTGGTTTTTATATATGGCTTTTCCGAGGCATACCACAGCTACTTCAATTATTTTTATGGTATAATTTAGCATTAGTTTTTCCTTATATAGGTATACCAGGCGTGCTTGGTGTTGAAACCTCCTCGTTAATGACACCAGTACTGGCTACAGTGCTTGGGTTAGGCCTATGTCAAGCGGCTTATACAGCGGAGGTTGTTCGTGCAGGTGTTCTCTCAGTCGATGATGGTCAAGTTGAAGCCGCTAGCTCTATAGGAATGAGATATGGCCAACAACTTTACAGAGTAATTTTACCGCAGGCGATGAGAGTTATCATTCCGCCGGTTGGAAACTACTTTATAACAATGGTGAAACTCACTTCACTTGCCAGTGCTATTCAGTTTTCAGAAATACTATATAATGCCCAAACAATATACTATGTAAATGGACAAGTAATGGAATTGTTATTTGTTGCTACTTTCTGGTATTTAATAGTCATTACTGTTTTAACATTAATACAGGCACGCATCGAAACATATTTCTCTAAGGGTTATACCCGTGAGTCTAAGCCTCGTAATGGGAGCAACTAACATGTGTTCATCAAAAATAGTTTTAGAGGCTATAGATATAACAAAAAAATTTGGTGATTTCACAGCATTAGAAAATGTCTCGGTTGAAGTCAGTAAGGGGGAGGTCGTTTGCATTCTGGGACCCTCTGGATCAGGGAAGAGTACGTTTCTCCGCTGCCTTAATCTTTTAGAACGTCCAGAGGGCGGAGCAACCTGGATAGATGGCTCCCTCCTGGGCTATGAGGAAATTGATGGGAAGCTTTATGAATTATCCGGAAAAAAATTAGCTAAACAACGTACTGAAATAAGCATGGTTTTCCAAAAATTCAACCTGTTTTCTCATCGCACAGCGCTAGAAAATGTCATGGAAGGCCCTACCAGAGTATTAAGGGAAGGAAAATCAGAGGCGAAAGCTAGGGCGTTAGAATTATTAGATCGAGTCGGGTTGTCAGATAAAGCTAACAACTATCCCAATGCTCTTTCTGGGGGGCAACAACAGCGTGTAGCTATTGCTAGGGCCTTAAGTATGAGGCCAAAATTGATGCTTTTTGACGAGCCCACTTCCGCCTTGGATCCAGAGTTAGTCAGCGAAGTACTGGGCGTTATGAAAGATTTAGCGAAAGATGGCATGACGATGGTTGTCGTTACGCATGAGATGGGGTTTGCGAAAGAAGTAGCAGACCGGATGATTTTCATGGATCAAGGAAAAAAACTGTTCGATGGCTCCATGGATGAAGCGCTCACATCAGACAGCTCAAGAATGCAAACATTTTTAAATGCGGTACTTTAAAGGAGTTGTAAAATGAAGAATAAGTCTTTTTTAATCATGGGGACAGCAATAACTCTTCTTACTACCGGCGGAAAAGCAGTCTCATCAGATACTCTGTCGGTTTCGACCGAAACCCAGTTTCCACCCATGGGATTTATAGAAGGTGGTGAGCTAAAGGGCCTTAACATTGACCTTGGCGAGGCATTGGCTAATCGAATGGGTATACAAATCGACTGGCGACGAAGCCAATTTAACCAGTTTCTAAGCGACATAACTACTGGCCGGAGTGATGCTGTTATTGCAGGCATGGTTGATATGCCAGAACGTCAGGAAAATCATACATTTGTAGATTTTTTTGAGACTGGATATCAGTTCTTCACCACAGCTGATGTTGCAGACTCTGAAGGCATTGTAGAAATCGAAGATTTTTGCGGACTTACTGTTGCAGCGAGCCGGAATTCCTCATATGCAGCGGCTATTAATAAATGGAGTGAAGATAACTGCGAGCAAGATCATATCCGAGTACTTGACACCGATGGTTCCTCTAATGCTTTGCTGCAACTACGGCAAGGGCGGGCACAAGGTGTAATGCAAACAACAGAGACTATCTCTTATTTAGCTGCCAATGATAAAGGTATTACCGCAATTGGCGAGCCTATCACGAGTGACTATTATGGAATGATTGTTGCTAAAAATAATCCAGAGCTTGCAGATCGCCTTGCAAACGCATTGACAGAAATGATGGAGGATGGCTCTTATAAAGAAATACTGGCAGCTTGGGATCTTGAAAAACAAGCTATTGATGAAGTTACAATAAACCTTGAAAGCAGGTGATTTATCATTTCATCGATCACAAAGTATTAGACCATGCATAACGAAAACACCACTCTCAAACTTGCAAACTTTGTAGTTACGGTTAAGGCAGAGGATATACCTGCTGAACTTAAAGCTCAGATGTCCCTCCATGCCATCGATACTGTTGCAGTAGGCTTGGTAGGGGCAATGAGACCATTAAGTCATCGTGTCCGTACTTATGGAAAAGTTCGCCAGAATGGTGTTGCTACAGATAAGGCATATATCTGGGGTACTACTATTGAGGGTAATCCTTGTGATGTGGCGTTTATAAATGGGGTGTCTTCCCACTCTATAGAATTTGATGATACACATGGATGTGATCATTCTGGAGCTGTTGTTATACCTGCCCTAATGGGTGCACTACCTTATCTAAAGAAAGATCCGACTACGGATGAATTTTTAACAGCAATGATATTGGGCTACGAAGTTGCTCGCCGTATGCAAATTGCTTTTGGTGGTTATGCAAAGTTAAATGAAAAAGGATGGCATTCTACTTCCATCTGTGGACCAATCGGAGCTGTCTGTGCTGTTAGCCGGTTATTACGTCTCTCCTATGATGAAGTAGCAGCCGCTATAGGGATATGTAGTTCTATGCTATCTGGAACTTGGTCATTTTCATCTGGAAAAGGAGACAATAAAGCTTTACATGCTGGCTTAGCAGCAAAAAATGGTTTAGAGAGTGTTTTGATGGCTAAATCAGGCATCAAGGGAACTCTTGATACTTTTGAACTTGTCTGGGGTGGAATAGTCAAAACATACTCTGGATCCGAAGGCAACGTTAGTGAACTTACCAATACATTAGGGTATAAATGGCATGCTAAAGATGCCAGAATAAAACTTTATCCTAGTTGTGCGAGTTCCCATCCTATTATCCATGCATTTGAGAATCAATTAAACAGTTACACTTATGTCGAAAACTCTTCTATTAAAGCTATTAGCATATGGGTAAGTGATATAGTTAATAGCATGTGCGGGGAATCTGACATTAAAGAATTAAACACCCCTTCATCTCGCCAAATGAGTATTCCTTATTCGTTAGCGTTGCTAATGACTCAAGGAGTTATTCGTTTAAGTGACTACTGGACCATTCCAGACTCAAGCCCCAGAGTGGAAGACGTATTACAGCTAATTACTGTCTATATCGATCCTGAATACGATGGTGCAAGCGGTAACGGTAAATTTATGATAGTAAGCGACACAAAAAATGAAATTGTATATACAAAATTTGATGATTCTAACCTACAGTATCCATGGATTGAAAATATGGCACTTTCAAAGATACGCAATCTGATGAAAGAATTTAATTACAATGATGAAGCGGAAGAGCTAACCGACCTGTATAAAAAGCTTCCCACCAATTTTCCACTCAGGCTCAACAAGCTTACCCAGATTACTCCCGTCACGAAAACATAGAATAACTTTATATTTTCTTTTTCTTTTGAAACTGATACGGATAATTTCTATATTAATTTCTATTAATTTTGGCCATGAACCATAATACTACTGCCTCATCCTTCTCAGAGCCATTTCTCCATGAGTGTGGCTCTTCTCCAGAGAGCGTGGCTGTATCACCAACTTTTAAATACTCTTCTTCTTCAGTAGTCATAAGCACTATACTGCCACTTAGTACATGAACTGATTCCACATCACAATCCATTATATACATACCTACCCCTGCACGCCCACCAGGTTTCATAACAGACTTCAGTATCTGTACACTTCGTTGATGAGGTGGTGTCAATAGTTTTTCTGAAACATCTTTATCTCCTAAGTCAATTCTTGGAGCATCGCTAGCCAGAATGACTTTAGTCTCAGAATGTTCTAACACTTGTCCAGGTGCAACTCCTAGCACATCACAAAGTGATAGTAAGGACGCAACAGATGGACTGGTTTGCTCTCTTTCAACTCTAGACACAAACCCCTTTGAAAGCCCAGAGGCCTCTGCAACTTGGGCCACAGTAAGATGACGCTTAAGGCGAAGACTTCTTAGCTTTCTTCCTATGCGGGCTGGCTGGGCTCGATGTTCAATAGGTAAAGTTTTAATTATTAAGTCCGTCACAGCAATAATATACTCCGATGCTCTGAACACGAGGAAGAAGTAAAACAATCTTGAACATATAAAACTTGAATGCAACAAATACTTTTGCATCAGACATTCAGTTCAGTAACTGAAAAATTATGTCATTTCAGGCATAACGGCTCAAGCACTAAAGTTAATGATCGCAGACAAACACTTATTTTTGAACTTCAACCTGGACTAATGTATTAGTCCTACCCGTATGCTTTCCCTAGATTGTGATGCTACCAAGAACTACCGGACAAGCTTGTAAGGAACTTCTTTTGCGCCTCAAACGATTCCTGGCTGGGATAGCTGTTAGTGCAGTGTTGGCGGGTTTAATTGTAATCCAAATTGATGTATTCAAACACCGCTTCTTTCATAGCCTGCCGGGAGGCGAATCGCTCACAATGCACCACTTTCAATTGAAAGAGGCTTTTGGACAAGCATTTCGTAGTAATTAAATTTGCGCTAGAGCTGCACCGCTATTATTAATTCGTCACCACCAGTGCCTGTGATAGTCTTTCAGCGGTACTCACTCCCGCGATATAAGTGCACATCAGGCCCAGCGGATCATTTCGTCGTCACAGCGCCATCTCATAGAGCTGCCGTCATATGCATCAAAATGACTCAAGCAACCACGTTGTGGCTATGCAAATCATTCATGTCCTACTTGTAGCCGGAGAGAGTGTTGCAGGGACTTTTATGGAGATATATTTTCTGAAATGCGCCTGTCACGCTCAGTTTCAAGTCCCGACCTCATCATATCCAACGCCACACCACTGCGCTGTTCGATTCGGAAGATGAGCCGGAAATCACTCAATTGGCTTGGCAAGCAGCGCTCCGTTTAATCGGGGATCAGCATGACGATTACTTTAGTTAAACGAAAAGTAATTTCTGCTTGACACAGCTGCTGTCATCAACCATCCATGTAAGTGTCATGATAGTGCAACACCTTCAACACAAGCTGAACCAATAACAACCAACAGCCGGTGATGTGTGTGCTATGTCAAATCAATCGCGTATCCGCTTGGAACGCGTCACCAAACGTTGGGACGCGTCTACTGCTGTCGATGACATCTCCTTCGATGTAACCCCCGGCCAGTTTGTCATTCTGCTAGGGCCGTCAGGCTGTGGAAAATCCACCACGCTGCGCATGATCGCAGGCTTGGAAGAGGCCAGCGATGGGCGCATCTTTATCGGTGAGCGCGACGTCACGCGCCTGCCACCGGGTGATCGGGGGCTAAGCATGGTGTTTCAGTCCTATGCGCTGTTTCCGCATTTAAGCGTTGCTGACAATATCGTGTTTGGCCTGCGCAGCCGCAAGGTGCCCAAGGCAGAACAGCGCGAGCGGCTGGCGAAAGTTGCCGAGCTGGTCGATCTAACCGATTATCTGCACCGCAAACCTGCCCAGCTTTCCGGCGGCCAGCGCCAGCGCGTGGCACTGGCGCGCTCGGTGATCTCCGAACACCCGATCTGCTTAATGGACGAACCGCTTTCCAACCTGGATGCGCGGCTGCGCAGCGATATGCGCCGGGAAATTAAAGCGCTACAAAGCCGCTTGAATATGACCGTGATCTACGTCACCCACGATCAGGTCGAAGCCATGAGCATGGGGGATCGCGTCATTCTGATGCAGCACGGCAGCATTGTGCAGGACGGCACGCCCGACGAACTCTATAACCGCCCCACCAGCGCTTTCGCCGCCAGTTTTATTGGTAGCCCCGCGATGAATTTACTGCCCCTGGTGGCAGGCGAGCACGGCGCGGTGATTGAAGGCGAAACCAACGTTTCAGTGGCACCTCACGAAGCCGCTGGCGGGCAGTTGGGTATCCGCCCTGAAGATATCGAGCTGCGCCCCGCCTCTGCGGCTGGCGTACCCGCCACTGTGCTGAGCGATGAATATTTGGGTGCGGATACGATCGTCCACTTAGCCGTGGGCCAACACACCTTGCGGGTTCGGTTGAGCGGAAAGCACGCGATTGCGGGTCAGCAATGCCGCCTTGGCTGGCCCACAACCGCCGCGCACCTATTCGGTGAAGATGGCCTGCGCCGTGATGATCTAAGTGCTTATTCGTTAACGCCGACCGCTGCTATACCAGCGGCAAGCGCTCCACCACTAGATGCATTCCAAGCTGCTTTTCTCGCCCCCAAGCTTCATCCAAAGCTCCATCCCCAACGTTGAGGAGTTACCCCATGCGTGTACGTCTTCCTTTTGCTGTGACAGCCCTGGCCGCGGGTCTGCTTAGCGCAGGCCAAGTCGCTGCCAATGACCCTATCGAGCTGACCATGTACTACCCGGTGTCGGTAGGTGGCGCGCTAACCGATGTGGTGGATAACTTGGTGAATGAGTTTGAGAGCGAACACCCTGATATTGCCGTGGAAGCGATCTACGCCGGTAACTACGACGACACCCGGGTGCGGGCAATGTCTGCCATTGAAGCCGGTGATGCACCGCAGCTGTCGGTACTGTTCTCCATCGACCTTTATGAGCTGATTGAGCAGAACGCCATCGTGGCGTTTGATGACCTAGTTGAAACCGATGAAGAGCGCGAGTGGCTAGACAGCTTTTACCCCGGCCTGATGGAAAACGGCCAGTTGGATGGCAAAACCTACGGCATTCCCTTCCAGCGCTCAACCATCGTACTGTTCTGGAACAAAGACGCTTTTGAAGCCGCAGGTCTAGACCCGGAAACGCCGCCCGAAAACTGGCAAGAGATGGCCGAAATGGCCGCCACCGTGCGTGAAGCCTCGGGCGGTGATCAATGGGGTGTGATGGTACCTTCCACTGGCTACCCCTACTGGATGTTCCAAGCGTTCGCCTTTCAGAACGGCCATCGCCTAATGAGCGAAGATGGCACCGAAGTCTATTTCAATGACCCAGCGGCGATTGAAGCGCTTGAATATTGGGTGTCGCTGGCCACGGAGCACAATGCCATGCCCGATGGCACCATTGAGTGGGGCACGCTACGCCAGAACTTTATCGAGCAATCCACCGCCATGATGTGGCACACCACCGGCAACCTGACCGCCGTACGTAGTGAGGCTGATTTCGACTTTGGCGTTGCGATGCTGCCAATGAAAACCCAGCGTGGCAGCCCCACCGGCGGTGGCAACTTCTATATTTTTGAAGATGCGACTGAAGACGAGCAGCGTGCCGCAATGACGTTTATTCGCTGGATGACCGACCCCGAACGCGCCGCCGCCTGGTCGATTGAAACTGGCTATATGGGTGTTAGCCCCGCTGCCTACGAAACCGATGCGCTGCAAAGCTATGTCGAAGAGTTCGCTCCAGCGGCAGTGGCCCGCGACCAGCTTGAGCACGGTACCGCAGAGCTTTCCACCTACCAAGGTGGCCGTGTGCGTCGCGCGCTGGATAACGCTGTACAAGCCGCGCTGACGGGGCAAATGTCACCGGAAGAAGCACTAAACCAAGCGCAGCAAGAAACCGAAGGCGTATTACGCCGCTACGCCCGCTAACCTTCGCCATGCCGCATGAAGCAAGTGCTTTCATGCGGCACTTTTAAAGCGGCTATCGAGAGACTCCTATGGCCGAAATGACTTCCCTCCGGCGTATGCAGTTGTATGGCGCATTGTTGCTGCTTCCCGCCGCTGTGCTGCTAGCCACTTTCGCCTATCTGCCCACCATCACGACAGTGATCAACAGCCTGTTTTTGCCAGGCTTTCGCGGCGCGCCAGCCGAGTTTGTGGGCATTGAAAACTATCAGGTACTGTTCGATGACCCGACGTTTTGGAAGGTAGCCCGCAACAATCTTATCTATGCGGTGGGTACCATCCCTACGTCTATCGCGCTGGCATTGGTCATGGCGCTATTTGTAAATGGCAAACTTCGCGGCCGCGGCTTTGTGCGTATGGCGTATTTTACGCCCACCATTCTGCCGATGATTGCGGCGGCCAATATCTGGATGTTTTTTTACGCCCCGCAGATTGGGCTATTTAATAAGCTGCTCGGCGCATTAGGTTTTTCTGGCGTGAACTGGCTTGGCGATCCAAGCGTGGCGTTGGGATCAGTAATCGTAATGTCGGTGTGGAAAGAGGCCGGCTTTTTTATGATTTTTTACCTAGCGGCGCTGCAGGGCATTGCCCCAGAACTTAAAGAGGCTTCCGACCTTGAGGGCACCAGTCGCTGGAGCTTCTTCTGGCGCGTCACCTTCCCGCTGTTAATGCCCACGACCCTGTTCGTACTGATTAATGCACTGATCAACGCCGTTAGGGTAGTGGATCATCTGTTTATTTTGACCAAAGGCGGGCCTAACAACGCGACCAACCTGCTGCTTTATTACGTCTACGAGAACGCGTTTTCATTCTTTGACCGCACCACCGCAGCGACGATTACAGTGGTTATTCTGCTGGTACTCGCAGTCGTCGCCACGGTGAAGTTCACGATTTTAGACCGTAGGACGCATTACCAATGAACACAGCCACCACTAAATCAAAAACCTATGCGTCTCGTTCTGGCTTCTTCTCACTCCCGTCGCTTGAAACCGTGGCTGCATGGCTGCTGGCTATCATTTGGATTTTCCCACTGCTTTACGCTTTTTGGGCGGCGTTTCATCCGCCCGCCTATATGGTGCGCTTTGACTTATTTGCCCCGCTAACGCTGGATAACTTTAAAAACGCTTGGGCCCAGGCGCCCTTCGCCCGCTACTACTTAAACACCTTCACCTTGGTGACCGGGGTTGTATTTGCCCAGTTTGTGGTCTGCACCCTGGCAGCGTTTGCCTTTGCGCGCTTTCCCATCCCAGGCAAAAACGTACTGTTTATGCTGGTATTGATTCAGCTATTCGTATTTCCCGAAGTGCTCATCGTCGAGAACTATCGCATCGCCAGTGGGCTGGGGCTGATCAACACCATCACCGGTATCGGGCTGCCCTATGTGGCCAGCGCTTTTGGTATTTTCCTGTTGCGCCAGACGTTTAAAACCATTCCCCGGGAGCTTGAGGACGCTGCACGCATTGAAGGCTGCAACTGGCTGGAAATTTTGTGGAAAGTCTACGTCCCCCTGGCTAAGCCTACCTATCTTGCCTACGGGCTCGTTTCGATTAGCCACCACTGGAATAACTTTCTGTGGCCGCTGGTGGTGACCAACTCGGTAGAGAGTCGTCCATTAACAGTAGGCTTAGGGGTTTTCTCGGCGCCAGAAACCGGCGTGAACTGGGCCACTGTCAGCGCCGCAACGCTGTTAAGCATCGCCCCGTTACTCATCGCCTTTCTGCTCTTTCAGCGCCAGTTCGTTCAGTCGTTTTTAAGGGCAGGTATTCGCTAGGCAAACGCGCCTTAACTGTTTCGTGCAATAATTCTTTCTCCAGCACGAAACAAGGAGAGCAGTGATGCACGGCGACCCCCACCCGGCACTCCTCAAGGTGTTGCAGGAGGTATTTGGCTACGACAGCTTTCGCGGCCCGCAGCAGGCGATCATTGAGCATGTGATTGCCGGTGGCGATGCGCTGGTGCTGATGCCTACCGGCGGTGGCAAATCGCTGTGCTATCAGATCCCTGCACTGCTGCGCGGAGGCACCGCGATTGTGATCTCGCCGCTGATCGCGCTGATGCATGATCAGGTAGCGGCGCTTGAACAGAACGGGGTCAAAGCGGCCTACCTCAACTCCAGCCTCGACTATCACGAAGCGGTCGAGGTAGAGAACAGACTGCGCGCGGGCGATCTGGATCTGCTCTATGTTGCCCCCGAACGGCTCGCCACGCCGCGTATGCAGATGCTGCTGGAACAGACCAAGATTGCCCTATTCGCCATTGATGAAGCCCACTGCGTCTCCCAGTGGGGACACGACTTTCGCCCAGAGTATCGCCAGCTCTCCCATCTGCACCAGCGCTTTCCTAACGTGCCGCGCATCGCGCTCACCGCTACCGCCGATGTGCCCACCCGGCATGACATCATGGAGCACCTGCAGCTCCAAGAGGCAGCGCTGTATAACAGCGGCTTCGACCGGCCCAACATTCGCTACCACATCGCTGAAAATCAGGGCAATGCCAAAGAGCAGCTGCTGCGTTTTATCCGCGAACACCACAACGGCGAGGCGGGCATCGTCTACTGCCTCTCCCGTCGCAAAGTGGAGGAGACTGCCGCCTGGCTTGAGCGCCAAGGGCTGACCGCACTGCCCTACCACGCCGGGCTTCCCGCTGAGCAGCGCCAGCGCCACCAGACCCGCTTTCTGCGGGAAGATGGCGTAGTTATCGTCGCCACCATCGCCTTCGGCATGGGCATCGACAAGCCGGACGTGCGCTTTGTGGCGCATCTTAACCTGCCCAAGAGCATCGAAGCCTACTACCAGGAGACCGGCCGCGCCGGGCGCGATGGCCTGCCCGCCGATGCCTGGATGGCCTACGGGCTTCAGGATGTCATCACGCTGCGTCAGATGCAGCAGGACTCCAGCGCTGCCGACCAGCAAAAGCGCATTGAGCAGCAGAAACTCGACGCCATGCTGGGACTGTGTGAAATCATCAGCTGCCGCCGTCAGGCGCTGCTCCACTACTTTGGCGACCACCTGGATGCGCCCTGCGGCAACTGCGACAACTGCCTAACCCCACCCGATACCTGGGATGCTACCGTGGCGGCACAGAAAGCACTGTCGTGTGTCTACCGCACCGAGCAGCGCTTCGGCGTAACCTATCTGGTGGATGTATTGCTGGGCAAACACAACGAGCGGATCACCCGCTTTGGCCACGACCGCCTCAGCACCTTCGGTATTGGTAAAGAGCTCGCGGCTAACGAATGGAAAGCGCTGTTTCGCCAGCTGATTGCCAATGGCTATTTAAGCGTCGATATGGAGGGCCACGGCGGTATTCGGCTGACTACCAGCGCAAGGCCGGTGCTGCGCGGCGAACACGCCCTCACCCTGCGCAAACCAAGCAAGGCCAAAGCCTCCCGGCGGGGCAGCAAAGGGGCCTCTGCCACTCTGGCCCACGGCGAGCTGTGGGAAGCTTTACGCCAGCACCGCCGAGAACTTGCCGAAGCCCAGGGCGTACCTGCTTATGTCATCTTCCACGACGCCACTCTGGCTGAAATGGTTGAGCAGAAGCCCCAAAGCCTGGAGGCACTGGGCGCAATCTCCGGTATCGGCGCGCGCAAACTGGCGGATTACGGTGAGGGATTCCTGGGCGTAATCCAAGCGCATCAAGAAGCTGAGTAAAACAGCTGAATCAGTGCGTGCAGTGGTTCTTACTGGCGGGAATTAGAAAGGCTCAAATGGTCGTTATTTTCAAAAATCGCTCACTTGGCGTAAACTATAGGTGAGTGAGGAGAAAGCTATATGGCCATTCAGCATAAATCAGCCGATAAGCGTCGCGAAATGGGGGCCGCCGCAATGCGCACTTACCCTAACATTTCACACGTATGGGGCTTGAAAGAGAGCGAAGCAGCGCTGTTGTTAGGCGTACCGGACTCCACCTACCGGCGTTGGAAGCAGTCACCTGAGCAGGCGAGGCTTGATGCGAACCATTTAGAGCGGATGTCGTTAATTCTCGGCATTTACAAGGCACTGCATATACTTTTGCCCAATAAAGAAGCCGCTAACAGCTGGCTGCAGCGTGCCAACAGCAACCCTCTTTTTGCTGGCCACTCGCCAATGGAGCGTTTGTTAAATGGCCAGGTCTCCGACCTCTACGTTGTTCGCCAACATTTGGATGCCGCCCGTGGTGGGGGCCATGCATGACGTTCCCAATGAGCGACGTCACATGGCGCCCCAGCTACCGTGTTATTCCCTCGCGTTTCCCACCGATTGATTTATTCGAAGGTGTCAACAGCAGCGTTGATGACTGGGACTTACTTAATGAGTTGGAAGGTGAAACCTCCGCAAGGCTGCGCGAGGAAGCAGGTGCCATTCACCTGGTTTGCGACGATGACCGTCGCTACGGCCCCGGCTGGACGCCGGTCATGGCCGCCTTCTGCCACTTCCCCGCGACCGGCTCGCGTTTTAGCGATGGCACCTTTGGTGCTTACTACTGCGCGTTAACAGAAGCCACTGCCATCGCCGAAACCGTTTACCACACAGAGCGCTTTATGGGGGAGTCCGACGAACCGCCCATGATGCTTCAGCAGCGTGTTTACCTGTCGAACTTAGAGGGAAAACTGATTGATTTACGAGGATGCAATGCTGCCCAAGCGCTTCTCACCTCGGATAGCTGGGCTGCCGGGCAAACCTTGGGTAGAAAAGCCAGGGAGGAGCAAGCAGACGGCATCGTTTACCCCAGCGTTAGAGACCCCGATGGCGAGTGCGCCGCTGTGCTACGGCCGCCCGTGCTCTCCGCAACTCGGCAAGGGCGTCATCTCGGCTATGACTGGGATGGTCAGCGTATCCGCCACATCTATGAACTTACATTATTGGGTTAGCTATTAACGTTACTGTTAGCTCGACGGCTAAAAGCGCCCCTTGCAGTGTTCACCACGTGCTATCGCGGCCGCATCAAACACGCCGGTATCCAAAACCCAGGCGGTGACGAGGCTGGCGGGGGTGACATCAAATGCCGGGTTCCACACCGGGGCATCACTGGGTGCCCACATGACCTCGCCAAAGGCACCAGCCGCACCACGGATCTCGGCAGGGTCGCGCTGCTCAATGGGAATATCCGCGCCGGTGGCACAGGCGGGATCTACCGTTGTGTAAGGGGCTACCACGTAAAATGGCACTTGGTGGTAATGAGCTACCACCGCCAGCATGTAAGTACCCACTTTGTTGGCGAAGTCGCCGTTGGCGCAGATACGGTCGGCGCCGACCATCACTTTGTCGACTTTCCCTGCTGCCATTAGGCTGGCGGCCATGCTATCGGCAATCAGTTGGTAGGAAATGCCTAAATCGGCCATTTCCCAGGCGGTTAAGCGGCCACCTTGCAGCAGCGGCCGGGTTTCATCCACATACACATGTAGTTCAATGCCACGCTGCTTAGCCACCGCCAGCGCGCCAATCGCTGTACCAACGCCAGCAGTCGCCAGCGCCCCGGTGTTGCAATGAGTAAGCACGCGGTCGCCCGTTTGCAACAAGTCAGCGCCCCGCTCGGCCATTTGTTGGCAAAGCGCCCGGTCTTCGGCAAACAGCGCGGCTGCACGTTCGGTCAGGGCGTTGGGGCCTTGCTCAAAGCAGGCCTCCATGGCATCCAGGCAGTACATAAGATTCACGGCCGTCGGGCGCGTGGCACGCAGGCGATCGCTGACCTCCTGCCAATCGCTTTTAGGGTGGCGAGCGGCATACTGCGCCAGCACGAAAGCGGCGCTCAAACCAATCAGCGGTGCGCCACGAATGGCTAGATTCTTAACCGCACCCTGCCACGCCTCGGGAGAGTCACAGCGTACCCACTGCTCCGTCTGGGGCAGTTGGGACTGATCCAAATACTCAACGTAGTCGGCATAAACCCGCAAACTGCGTGATTGAAGAAGAGGCATTGATGGACTCCTTGAGCACTTGAACTTGACTAACTGAACAACAGCGCGGCTTATCAGGCGCGAAGCTTATCATATAGAATGGCTGCCATTAGAAGAGGCGATGCAGATCCTATGATGACGCGACAAACTGAACTACTGGACGCCATTTCATGGGCGGCGCAGCAAGGCTGGACACCCGCCACCGGCGGCAACTTTTCCGCCCGTACTGAAACGGGCTATCTTGTCACCGCTTCAGGGCGGGATAAAACCCGTATTCAAGCCGATGACCTGTTGCTGTGCGACCTTGATGGAAAGGTGCTTGAAGGTAGCGGCAAGCCTAGCGCAGAGAGCGACCTGCATGCTGCTCTCTATCGTTTAGACAGTACCATTCACTGCGTGTTGCACACCCACACGGTAGCCAGCACGGTACTCTCGCGGCGCTTTCCAGACGGTATTGAGCTGACTGGCTTTGAGATGCAAAAAGCGCTGGCCACTAACGTGACTCATGACGCCACTATTCACTTGCCGGTAGTGCCCAACTCCCAGGATATGGAAGAGCTGGCCGAGCATGTGCGACTCGGCTGGCCGATGCCTTGGGGCTTTTTGGTCGCGGGCCACGGCATTTACGCCGTAGGTGATAGCATCGCCAGTTGCCGCCGCCACCTGGAAGCCATTGAGTTTTTACTCGCCTGTGTTCTTGAAGAGAGTCGCTGGTCTTAAATGAGCAGTCTTAAATGAGTAGTCTTAAATGAACAACCCAACTGTACGCGCGATTGTGACCGATATTGAAGGCACCACCACGGATATTAACTTCGTGCACAACGTTCTGTTTCCCTACGCCCACGCCAAGCTGCCTGACTTTCTACGTGCTAACGCAGAAACTCCGGCCGTCGCCGAGCAGATCAATGCCGTGCGCAGCGAAATGGACGCTCCAGATGCCACGCTGGAAGCAGTTATTACTCAGTTATTGTACTGGATCGAGACTGATCAAAAAGTCACCCCCCTAAAAGCCTTGCAGGGCATGGTCTGGGCCGATGGCTACCAGCGCGGTGACTTTACAGGCCATTTGTATAGCGATGTAGCCCCTACCCTGCGCCAATGGAAAGAGGCCGGCAAAACGCTTTACGTCTATTCATCTGGCTCGGTTCAGGCGCAAAAACTGCTATTTGGCTATAGCGATGAGGGCGACTTAACCTCACTGTTTAGCGGCTACTTTGATACCCATATTGGTCATAAACGCGAGGCCACTGCCTATCAGCGAATTATCACTGAGCTTGACCTACCGGCGGATGCAGTGCTGTTCTTGTCTGATGTAGTTGAAGAACTAGACGCCGCCAAGCAAGCGGGGATGCAAACACTGCAACTAGTGCGCGAAGGCACCCAGGCAGGCACCGCTCACGCGTGCGTTACCCGCTTCGACGAGATAGTTCTGTAACGTTAATGGCCCGTCACCTTTAAGGAGAGTTTTTTAATGTCGCAACTAAAAGTATTTGCTGATCAAAACCCGAACGATGCCCTGATCGACACCACTGACGGCGAACAGATGACCGCGGAGCTAAACAAGGTGGGCGTGCTGTTTGAACGCTGGGCTACGCCGGGCGAGATTGCTGACGACGCCACCCAGGAAGATATTTTGGCGCTTTACCAGGAAGATATCGACCGGGTTAAAGCTAAGGGCGGCTATCAGACCGTGGATGTGCTGCACATGGTGCCCACGCACCCAGAAAAAGACGCCATGCGGCAGAAGTTCTTAAATGAGCACCGTCATCACGAAGATGAAGTGCGCTTCTTCGTCAAAGGCCAGGGGCTCTTCTGCCTGCACATCGATGACAAGGTGTATCAGGTGCTGTGTACCCGCAACGACCTGATCAGCGTACCGGCCAACACCCCCCACTGGTTCGATATGGGCCCCACGCCGGAATTCACCGCACTACGCTTCTTCGATAACGTGGAAGGCTGGGTACCCCACTGGACAGAGAGCGATATCGCCGGGAAGTTTGATCGTTTGGATCAGCTATAAGCGCTGAGGAGTAAAAGGCAGAAGGCAGTTGTAGCGCGGCGTAAGCGTCAGCGCACCCGCGAAAGCAGCGCGAAGCGGTGCCGAAGGTAGCACTGAGGCTTGATCAGTCACAGTGGCATCATCCAGGCGGCTGGCGCCGCCGTCGCGGGTGCCTCATACGCTCGTCCCTCGCGAGATTCGTTACGCCGCGCTACGGGTTAGTCCATCGCGGCGCATATGCACGTCATCCTGAAAAGCGATGAGCCACGTAGCGCGGCGTAAGCGTTAGCGCACCCGCGGAATCAGCGCGCAGCGGTGCCGAAGGTTACGCCGAGCTATAGTTAAGCACTTACAACACTTCTTGCTGGTTATACGCCCTGGCAAGATCCGTTAGGGCGGCAAGGTCACTGTAAGCCTCAGGCTCCAGAATCAGCGCTTGCCCCATCAGCACATTACGTGCTTCAAGCTTGGCACGCTGGGCCGTGTCCTTAATCTCTTCAAAGTCGGCGTTGTGGGCCAGCGATAGCACCCGGCGGTGCATTTCAATACCGCAGTAGGCCAGGGCATCCAGACGTATCTCGTCAAGCAGCGCGTCGCAGGCGTCGTCAGCGCTATTACCCTGCTCTTCAAACAAGGCTTTCGGGAACAGAATGCCCGTCCGCTCGGTTTGCCACAGGTGGCGGAATTCAGCATCGAAGCTGGTAAAGCACGCCTCAATAACATCTAAAATCCACGCCTGATACGCCTCAAGCTCATTTCCCGAGCGGTGGGCGGGCTGGCTAAAGTAGGCCATCAGGAAGTTAGCGACGGCCATACCTAAGTCAAACGCCATTGGGCCGTACTGCGAGAACTCGGGGTCAATGACCCGAACTTCTGTATCAGTGGCCATTATCGAGCCGGAGTGCAGATCACCGTGGAGCATGGTTTCGGTGTTAGCGGTGAACTTCATCAATAGCCGCTGCACTTTGGCTTTTAAACGGGTATTGCGGCGCAGCTCATCCACCACTGGCGAAAGCTCCGGTGTGTGGTGGTTCATTTCCGCGCCGTAATAGGGGTCGGTAAATACCAGCGATTCAGTGATGGCGGGGATCGCCACATTACCTGAGAACAGCCCTACATCCGCTTTTTTATCTGGGCTGCTTAGCGAAAGCTCCGAGCCACGAAATGCCGTGCGTGCACAGAATTGGCCGATGGTTTCGCCGAGCTGAGCTACACGCTCGCCATTAATCAACTTGCGGCGCAGAATCGTGTGGGGGTGAAGGTACTCCATCACAAACAGCGCCTGGGGTTTGTCGAAGTAGTAAACCTCAGGCGCAATACCCGGTGCCCGCTTGGCTTGGCGCACTAACGCATAGTATTCAAAGTGGGCACGATAAATCGGCAGCGGCCAGCTTTCCCCTACCATGCGGACATAGGGAAGCGCCTGTTTTACCACTACACTGCCAAGGCTTCCGGAGACAATAAAGACCAGATTAAGGTTGCCGTCACCCACCTCACGAATATCCCAGCTGGCTGGCTCACCACCGACTCGACTAGCCACCGCTTCAACATCCCCAAGCCGCTGGGAAAGTGTTTCGATGCTGAGCGCGCGGTAATGTTGATCAATCTCCACAGGTCAATCCTCACAAAACTTTTGCTTATATTCACGCCCGAAGACGTAACTCAAACACGTTAGTTTTGAGAGGGTAACGTTTAAAGGCTAATAAGGGCACTATTGACGTCGCTATTAATTGTTGATTTCAATTCTTCCCATGGTCTAACGGCAGCATTAACGAAGTTGGCTATCTTTACTGCCGCGGCGGTTATAACCACTAAAGCTTGACTGTTTTTTGTCTAGCTCTCCCTGGCATACCACGCAGAGCCGAACACCAAGCATCGCCTTACGGCGAGCTTCGGGAATGGGATCACCGCACTCTTCACAAACCTCAAGACTTTTGCCCTGCGGCAGTTGGCTACGGGCACGCTGTACCGCATCGTCTAGCGTACTCTCCATCTGCTCCTGTTCGGCTCCATCCTTTGCCCATCCACCTGCCATCGCTGCGATCCTCGCGTCCGTAATAGACATTAAGCATAGCAGTAACCAGGGCAGCGCACCGTCAACCCAAAAACCTAATGCCTTGAGCCGCCAGCGGGCTTCTTATCTTATCCGGGAGCGGCACATCGGTCACGACCGCGTCGTAATCACCTAGTTGACCTGCTGTACAGCGCAGCGGCAGGTCAAACTTGGTTTTATCCAGCACCAGCACGCGGTAACTGGAGTGGGCTAATAGTGCTTCACGAGCCATGACTTCATCATCGTTGTAATCATAAAGCTGCCCATAGCTATCCATTCCGCCCACCGACACAATGCCTACATCAGCACGGTAGCGTTGAAAAAAGCGCCAGGCATCACCGCCGATCACATCCTGATCGCGACGACGCACCCGCCCACCAGCCACCACTAACTCACACTTCAACTGACACAGCTTAATCAACGCATGTAGGTTATTGGTCATGATATGCAGGCCTTGCTTGTCACTGAGCGCATCCGCCAATTGCTCAACCGTCGTGCCCGTGCCTAAAAACAGCGCCTGATGATCTTGCACTAGGCTTGCAGCGCGGGCTGCGATTTGTCGTTTACCCGCCACATTAACTATCTGGCGCTGGTCATAGCCAATGTTCTCCTGCTCAGGAAACGGCAGCACTTCGCCCTGGCGACGCAGCACTAAGCCTTTATCAGCTAAGTAGCGAATATCCCCTCGCAGGGTCTGCACCGACACGTTACAGAGCTGCGCCAATACATCCAACGATTGGCGGCCTTCAGAGTGGATACGCTGCAACAACAGTTGACGACGTTCGAACTGGCGCATGGCTACCTCACAACGGGACGAAAGCAGATTAAGCAGAGAACGAAAGTAAAAAAGTACCAAACGAAAGCGTACTGTCACTTTGTTGTAAGCAGATGACAGTAGCTTAGGTGGGGTTCACTCACTTGAGGTTTTCCCATGTTGAAGCGTCCCCTGCTATCTATCCCGGTTTCTGCTCTTACGACTGCCGTCGCGGTAGCCAGCTTTGCCCTTTCTGTTCAGGCTGTTGCTAACGAATCGTTGACGCTCTACACCAGTCAGCCTAACAGCGATGCCCAGCAGACAGTTGATGCCTTTCAAGCGGCTTACCCAGATATAGAAGTGGAGTGGGTTCGCGACGGCACAACGCAGCTGATGACTCGCCTGCGCTCGGAGCTTGCTGCTGGGGTGAGTAACCCGGATGTGCTGCTGATTGCCGACAGCATGACCATGGAGTCGCTCAAGCAGGAGGGGCACTTGCAGCCCTACTTAAGCGACGAGCGCAGCGGCTATGACGCTGAGCTATATGACCCTGAAGGCTACTACTACGGCACTAAGCTAATCACCACCGGCATTGTCTATAACACCGGTGCCGAGCATCAGCCGCAAAGTTGGCAAGACCTGCTGGAGCCTGAATATGAAGGCATGGTGACCATGCCCAGCCCGCTTTACTCCGGTGCAGCGCTGATCCACATGGCGGCGATTAGCGCCAACCCTGAACTAGGCGCAGATTACTACGACGCGTTACAGGCTAATCGCACCGAAGCGCAGGGCGGAAATGGCGGGGTATTCAACGCGGTCGCCGCTGGCACAAAACCTTACGGCATCGTGGTGGATTTTTTGCCTATCCGTGAAGCGGTCAAAGGCTCACCGGTAGCGTTTGTGTTCCCTGACGAGGGTGTCAGTGCGGTTACCGAACCGGTCGCGATTATGCAGGGCGCTGACAACCTGGATGCGGCACAGAAATTTGTTGATTTCGTGCTCTCTCAACAAGGCCAGGAATTGGTTAGCCAACAAGGCTACTTGCCCGCCCGTGACGATATTACTCCACCGGAAGGTTTCCCCGCGCGCGATAGCATTAACCTGATGCCGGTCGACATTGAGCAGACATTAGCGCAAGAAGCCGAGCTTAAACAACGCTTTAGCGACTTGTTCGGCGGGTAAACATGACGCCTGCCCTGACCTTTGACAAAAAGTACGGCAGCCAGCACCGCTGGCTGCTATCAAGCCTGCTGATCGGCATTGTGCTACTGAGTTTGGCGCCTAGCTTACGCCTGTTGATAGAAGCATTGAGCGATCTTAGCCAGGGGCGTCAATCGCCGCTGTGGCAAGTGCTCAACAGCGCAAGCACTTGGCGAGCACTGTGGCATAGCCTTTATACCTCGGGGCTCGGCATGTTGATCGCCCTGGTACTGGGTAGCCTATTTGCCTTTGCCATCACGCTGACCAATGTGCGTGGCAAAACGTGGCTAGTATTCTGCTTTATGCTGCCAATGATGATTCCGCCTCAGGTCACCGCGCTAAGCTGGCTACAGCTGTTCGGCCCCGCCAGCCCGCTACTCAAGAGCATTGGCATGGCGCCGCCCATGGGGAGCCCACAACCCCTCTACTCCGCAGAAGGTATCGCTCTGCTGTTAGGTATTCAAAGCGCGCCGTTGGTGTTTCTAGCGCTGCGTACTAGCCTACTCTCGTTGCCTCGCGAGCTTATTGAAGCCGCCCGCATCAGCGGTGCCAAACAAACCCAGGTATGGGGCCATATTATTCTGCCGGTGACCCGCAGCGGCTTAATCGCTGGGGGTGCGATGGCGTTTATTTCCAGCCTCGGCAACTTCGGCATTCCCGCCATGCTGGGCATTCCGGCGGGCTATTACGTACTGCCAACACTGATCTATCAGCGTATGGCTAGTTTTGGCACCGGCGTTCTGGCGGAAATGGCCGCCCTGTCGTTATTGATTGGCTTGCTGGCCTTAGCGGGCGTCGCTCTGCAGCAACACTTAATGGGACGCAGCCGGTTTGGATTGGGTGGCCATAGCGGTCGATCACATGATTTCACCCTGGGCCGTTGGCGCACGCTGGTAACGGCCACGCTAGTCGGAACCTTATTGATTATCCTGGTCGCGCCGCTGCTGGCGCTCGTTGTTAGCTCGCTAGTGCCCGCGGTGGGCGTACCGCTTAACGCCAATACCGCCACGCTTAACGCTTACGCCGAAGTGGTTGGTCGCCAAGGAGCGACATGGCGTGCAGTACGCAACAGCCTATGGCTGGCGGGCAGCGCGGCGGTTGTGCTGATGCTATTGTGCCTACCGTTAACTTACCGGCTGCAGCGCTTGCCGGAACGCTGGCGCGGCGTGGTACTCAGCGCTATTGAAATCCCCTACGCCCTGCCCGGTGTGGTGCTGGCGATCGCCTGCATTCTGCTGTTTGTGCGCCCCTTGCCGATTATCAATGTCGCGCTCTACGGCACCCTTGGGCTGATTTTTGTCGCTTATCTGGCGCGCTTTTTAGTGGTCTGCGTCAAACCAGTGGCGGCCAGTCTGGCCCAGTTAGACCCCTCCCTTGAAGAAGCCGCCCAACTCGCGGGGGCAGGACCCTGGCGGCGACTAAGCGGCATCGTGCTGCCACTGGTGGCCCCCGCACTGTTTGCCGGCGGGCTGCTGGTGTTCTTACTGGCCGTTAACGAACTTACCGTTTCAGCCCTGCTATGGAGCGCCGGTAACGAAACCATCGGCGTGCTGATTTTCAACTTAGATCAAGGTGGCGAAAGTGTGCTGGCTGCTGCTGTGTCGGTGCTGGTGGTGATTATGGTCGCCTCGCTGATGCTGGCCCTCAGCCTTCTGGCACCGCGGCTACCTAAAGGAGTCATCCCATGGCAGGGCTAAGCACAGAAAAGCTAAGCACATCAGGGCTAGCGATTGACCGCGTCACCAAACGCTTTGGCGAACACATCGCGGTGGATGAGCTGTCGCTGGAGATTAAACCGGGCGAGTTTGTCGCCCTGCTTGGCCCTAGCGGCTGCGGCAAAACCACCATGCTGCGCATGTTGGCAGGTTTTGAGCCGGTCAATGGGGGCAGGATTCAATTGGGTAGTCGCACCCTGGCAAGCCCCGAGACCCATGTGCCGCCAGAGAAGCGCGACATGGCGATGGTGTTTCAATCCTACGCGCTGTGGCCCCATATGAGCGTTGCCGATAACGTCGGCTACCCGATCAAACTGCGCGGCCTGCGTGGAGCCGAGTATCAGCAGCGCGTTCAGCAAGCGTTAGCGTTAGTGGAGCTTGAAGCCTACGCCGAACGTATGCCACAGGCATTAAGCGGTGGGCAGCGCCAGCGCGTCGCTCTGGCGCGCTGTTTGGTTAGCGACCCTTCCGTCGTACTACTGGATGAGCCACTGGCCAACCTTGACCGCCACCTGCGCGCCACCATGGAGCATAGCTTTCGTGATTTTCACCAGCGCACTGGCGCCACACTGGTTTATGTGACTCACGACCAAACCGAAGCCATGGCGCTAGCAGATAAAATCGCCGTGATAAAAGCGGGCAAACTGGTGCAGTGGGGTACCCCTGAAACGCTTTACCGCGAGCCACGTACGGCATGGGTGGCGGGCTTTATCGGCCAGGGCAGCCAGCTAAAGGTTGCTGCCGGTCGTCCTGGGAAGCTTCTTGAAAGCGCCCCTCTGATGCATGGGTTGAACGCCATGGAGTCTGAACGCACTCAAGCGGTATTGGTACGGCCTGAGCATATCCAGATTGCCACTCAACCGCCCTCCGCACAGCAACTCACCGCCCAGGTAGTCAGCGTTATTTTCCGCGGTGAGCGGTATGAACTTAGTCTACGGCTGCACAGTGGCGAAACGCTACTGGCCTACCACCATAGCGCGCCTGATGTGGGCAGCCAGGTCGCCGTTACCCTGCATCAGGGTTGGTGCATGGAGCCCGATCAATGAGTGTACGCATTGAGGTTCTCAGTGGGTTAGGCGACAAAGGGCCTGCTGCGATAGTGGTGGAGACACAGGGTAAGCGTTTACTGCTGGATGCTGGCGGCGCACTGCACCCCGGCGACGCTATTACTTGGGCAAACAACTTGGACGTGGATGCCGTGCTGATTAGCCACGACCATATTGATCATATCGGTGGCGTAGCGCAGTTGCCCGATGACGTACCGCTTTACTGTACGCCGCTGGTGGCCAAGGCACTGCCAAAGCACAGGCAGTGGCAGCCATTGCCAGAGCGGGGTTCATTAGAGGTCGAAGGTATCACCGTCACCACTGGTCAAGCGGGTCACTCCCTTGGGGGCGTTTGGCTACATTTAGCAGTGGCAGAAGGCATTTTTTACAGCGGCGATGCCTGTTTCGAATCAAGACTCTTTCCCTTCGACACACCGCCACCTGCCAGGATTGCTTTGCTGGATGCCTCGTACGGTGCTTACGACCAATCACAGCAAGGGTGTATCCAGGCGATTAGTGAACACTTAACGCAACCCCTCGTGTTCCCCGTGCCCGCCACCGGACGTGCATTGGAGATGGCCTTATGGCTGGCAGAAGAGGCTAAAGCGCGTGGGCTGACGCTGGCGATAGATGCAGTAATACGCGCTAACCTGGCCGCCCTGCTGGCCCTGCCTGTCACGCTGCGCCGCCCCGGCACTGAGACGGCGATTGCGAGCGTGCTAGCACGCTCGGATGATGCCAACGCGGCACTAATGCTGGTCAGTGATCGCGACGACGTTCCCGCCCAGTGGCCCGATTATCGGTTGCTACATACTGGCTACTTAACCCCGGAGCGTTGCACCCAGCTCGCCGCAGGCGATGTGCTGTGGCAACGCTGGAACGTTCACCTACGCGCCTCGCATCTAAGGGCGCTTGCCGATCAGTTGGGCGCCACTCACGTGATGCCGCTATTTACTCATCTCACTGATCAACCGCTGAACGAGTGGCGTAAACTATTAGGTAAACATCTCTGCACCACGCCTCATTTCAGCACCGGTGTTCGTTCTACCACTTTTTCCTCTTTAGGGAGTTTTGCATGTCCGCAGTAATTGTTGATGTCGACGGCACCTTGGCCGAGTTTCACCCTCACCATGTCAGCGAGTGGGTGCTGGGCAGTCAAAAACAGTGGGATCCCTTTTTTGCCCATATGGCCGAAGCGCCGGTGATCGAAGCAGTCGCCAAGCTGGTCACGATACTTAAGGCCCAAGGCCAGCAGATCGTCATTTGCAGCGGTCGCCCAGATAGCCATCGCGATCACACCCAGCGCTGGTTAGAGCGCCATACCATCCCTTTTGATGCCATGTATTTACGCCCAGAAGGCGATGACCATGTGGATGATGAAACGGTAAAAGCGGCACTGTTATCGCGCATGCGCGATGATGGTTTTGCACCCTGGCTAGTATTGGATGATAGAGATGCGGTGGTTGCTCAATGGCGCGCACTCGGCCTTACCTGCCTGCAGTGCGCACCAGGGGATTTCTAAGCCTTTGCCAAACCAACACGGTGCTGCCATACCAGCACCACCACAGGGATCAGCGACACAGGGATCAACAGTAGGTTTAGGGTTGCCCAGCCCAAAGAACTCACCAATGGCCCCGCTAATAATGCCGACATTGCGACGGTACCAAACAATAAGAACTCATTGGCGGCCTGGGTGCGCGCTTTATCCACCGGCCGGTAGCTTTCGGTGAGCAGGCCGGTGGCAGGCAGAAAGGTAAAGTTCCAACCCAAACCGAGCAAAATCAGCGCAATGTTAAACCCTGCTAAGCCAGCATCAAATTGTGCCACCAGGGCGCTCGCGACCAGCAGCAGGCAGCCCATGACGATGATCCTTTTTGCGCCGAACCGCGCGGTTAAATGTCCGGTAAAAAAGGAGGGTAAGAACATCGCCACCACATGCCACTGAATGGTCATTGAGACATGATTAAAGTGATGCCCAGCCCCTGCCATCGCCAACGGCGTGGCGGTCATGGCGAGGTTCATCACACCGTAGCCTACTGTTGCTGTGGTAACGGCCGCAATAAACGCGGGTTGGCTGATTATTTTTCTTAGCGGAAGCCCGACGCCTTCTCCATGGGTGCGCGAAGCAGGCGGTAGCCGGGTCAGCATCAACACCACCAACGCCAGTGAATAGAGCACGGCTAAACCAACAAAGCTGCCCAGAAACGGCACGTCGCCCAGCTCACGACTCACTCTTGCTAGCCAAGGCCCGGCAAAAGCAGCCAGTACACCGCCACCCATCACCAAACCAATCGCCCGGTCACGCATCGGCGCGGGGGCGGCCTCCACGGCGGCAAAGCGATACAGTTGACCGAAACCAATGGCGATACCGATTAGCCAAGTGGCTAACAGGAACAACCCAAAGCGCTCACCCATCAGTGCCTGAACGGCCACCAGCGCCCCCGCCAACCCAATGATATTGCCCAGCATAAAACCACGCTTACGACCCAGCTTGGCCATGATGAGCGAGGCGGGAATAGTGGCGCACATCAGCCCCAACCACTGCGTGGCAACAGGTGCGGTCGACCAAGACACACTGGGTGCTAAAGAGGCGCCTATTAGCGGTGAAACGGCAATCAGCAGGACATTACCGGTAACCAGCAGCGCCTGGCAGAGTGATAACAGGGCGACGGTTAACGGCATGAGACGCTCTCCTGAAGGGAATCGGCATGGGAGGAAGCAAAGCGCTGACGATAGACTGAGGGTGACACGCCATAATAGCGCTGAAACTGACGCCGCAACTGCTCCGCCCCACCCAACCGCCAGCGTTGTGCCAGACGCTCAAGGGATAGCTGTTCGCGTTCATTGAGCAGCGCTAACCGCGCTTGTTCCAGGCGCAGTTGGGTCAGGTACGCCCCTGGGGTAACCTGCAAATGACGCTTAAACAGGCGCGTTAGATGCCGCGGCGTCACCGCCATTACATCAGCCATCCGCTCAATGGAGTGATTACCTCCGGGATTGGCGTGTAATTGATCGAGTAGCCGCCGAAGCGGACCGGCATCCTGTTGGTGGCGCAGTGCTTCGCTAAACTGGGACTGACCACCAGGGCGGTGTAGAAACACCACTAGCTCACGGGCCACTCGCCCGGCTAACGCCGAGCCGTGATCCGCCTCTACTAACGACAGCGCTAAATCAATCCCTGCGGTTATTCCTGCGCTGGTATAGCGGCCATTGCTTTCGATATACAGCGCATCAGGCTCAACGCTTAGCGCGGGGTACTCATCAGCCAATTGCTGAGCATGGCGCCAATGGGTGGTCACGCGACACCCATCCAAAAGCCCTGCTGCGGCTAACAAAAATGCCCCGGAGCAGATAGACCCAAGGCGCCTAACCTGGGGGACAACCTCACAAAGCGCTTCTTTCACAGCAACGATTTCTCGTTGCTGAATGACACCACTTCCTCCCGCCACCAAGAGCGTATCCAGCGGCAGTAAACGATTAAGTTGGTGGTAGCTATGAGTGGCGTGAACCGCTAGGCCGCCGTTGGTATCCACTGGGCCAACGGCATCGGCCACCAGCGTCAACTGATAGAGCGGTTGGGGGCTTAGCGCATTGGCGCTGGCAAACACCTGCCAGGGCCCGCTGACATCCAGCAGTTGGCAATCGGGGTAGGCAAGCAGGGCAACGTGGCGAGTCACGATTTCTCTCCGCTAATGGGATATTGACGCATTAGAGAGAGTGTCTGCCCTGCGCTCAATGTCGGCAAGGACCATTACCCCACCGATAGGGACCTAGCTATAACCTTAGCTAGCCCGTTTGTTCTAACGGCGCTTCCATTCGGCGGACGCTGGAAACGAAGTCACTGAATCGCTCCCCTTGAATTAAAACATGCTCGCTCAGTGCTTGCTGAGCAGCCAAAGGGTCTCCTTTTTCAATCGCTTCTACGATGGTTTGGTGCTCGCTTAGTGAATTATTGACGCGCTGGCGTACCTGCAACTGCAGACGCCGATAGGGTTTTAAGCGCTGCTTTAACTGACGCGCTTCGCTAGCCAGAAAAGCGTTGTGACTGGCGGCATAAATACAGTCGTGAAATGCCTCATTTTCGTAATAGTACTCGTCGCTGTCACCGGCCAGGGCCGCCGCTTCGCAGCGCTGGTGGGCTTCGCGTAATGCGGTTAACTCCTGCTCGTTAATCCTGCGTGCTGCCAGGCGGCCACACATGCCTTCAAGCTCCGCCATCACTTCAAACATCTCGATCAGCTGATCAATCCCCACCTTCGCCACGAAAGTACCTTTCTTTGGCGAGACGGTGACCAAGCCACTGGCGACCAGTTGCTGAAAGGCTTCACGAACCGGCGTCCGCGAGACCTGAAACGCCTGTCCCAAGGCTTCTGGATCCAGGCGCTCCCCAGGTAAACGGCGGCCATTGATAATGTCATCTTCAAGGGAATCCCTTAACCGCTGAGCGTTGGATCGCTTAGTGCCCGTCATGTTTTACCTCCTTGGATCGCGCCTCATCTTAGCTATTTTAATGCTGTCATATAGTTGACATTAGCATACGCAGCGCCTATTGATATATATATCAGCACGCCTGATAAACATATAAAGCTCTTCCAAACACACAAAAACAAATGTTGGAGACGCCTCATGCAACGCTCTATGATGATTACTGCTGCCGCTCTTAGCCTAGCTATGGCGGCGTCACATGCATCTGCCAATACCGTACTACGTGCCTCACATCAGTTCCCTGGTGGCCAAGGCGATATCCGTGACGAAATGATTCAGATGATGGCACGTCACGTTGAAGAAGCCGACGTTGGCCTTGAAATGCAGGTCTACCCTGGTCAATCTCTCTTCAAGGCTGGTGAACAGTGGGGCGCCTTAGTGCGTGGTCGTCTAGACATGACGCTACTCCCCTTGGATTACGCCAGTGGCCGTCACCCAGAGTTTTCCGCCACGCTGATGCCTGGCCTGGTGCGCAATCATGAGCATGCCGCTCGTCTTAACGACTCCGAGTATATGGACATGATCAAGGAAGTTATCATGGACAGCGGAGCACGGGTGCTGGCTGACACTTGGTTGGCTGGGGGATTTGCCTCCAGCGAGCAGTGCATTACCTCGCCTGACACCGTAAGCGGTCAGAATATTCGTGCCGCGGGTCCTGCCTTTGAGCAGATGCTGCAGGCTGCTGGCGCCTCTATCGCCTCTATGCCCTCCTCTGAAGTCTACACGGCAATGCAAACAGGCGTATTAGATGCCGCCAACACCTCATCCATGTCATTCATTTCTTTTCGCCTCTACGAACAGGTGGAGTGTCTGACCGAGCCTGGCGACTTCGCCCTCTGGTTTATGTATGAACCGGCAATGATCTCCGAGCAGGTGTGGCAAGGGTTAACAGAAGAGCAGCAAACCACTTTGCTGGAAGCTGGTGAGGCCGCTGAGGCGTATTTTGCAGAAGAAGCCGCCGCCATCGACCAAAAAATGGTGGAAACCTATGAGCAGAATGGCATTGAGGTTGTACGCATGAGTGAGGATGACTACAACGCCTGGCTTGAGATTGCCCGTGAAACCTCTTACAAGAACTTCGCCGACAGCGTCCCTAATGGCCAAGCCATCATCGACGCCGCCCTGGCGGTCGAATAACTCCTCGCATTCCCTCGTGAACTGGGCCACCTGACAGGGTGGCCACCCCTTCACCCACCGGGAGGAGTCAACGGCCATGGCCAATTCCCAATCCCTTGTTAAACGTTCCGGTCTCATTGCCAGCTACATACGCCTGATGGATGTGCTTTCCCGGTCGAGCGCCTACTTGGCAGCGGCGATGTTCATTGCTGGCGTGGTGGTGATCTGTCAGATGGTTTTCATCCGTTATGTGCTTGGCATGAGTACCAGTTGGCAAACCGAGTTCACGGTATTTTCCGTAACCGGTGCCATGCTGATGGGCAGCCCTTATGTGCTTATGACCGGTGGGCACGTTGCTATTACGATCCTGCCCGACGCCCTTGGCGGTGTTGCCAAGAAGGCCATGCTTTTGATCGCCTCGCTGTTCGGGCTCGCCTTCTGCGGCGCCCTCGCCTTCGCGTCCTGGGTGTATGTGGTGGAAGCCTACGAATTTAACTGGCGTACCGGCACGGTATGGAACCCGCTACTTTGGCCGGGCCTGCTGCCCATGGCCCTAGGCTCCACCCTTTTAACGCTGCAGTACATTGCTGAAATTCTGCGCGGGGAGGCTTAAACATGGATCCTATTACACTGGGCATTATTGTTGCCGTCGCGTTGATCATCCTCATGGCTATTGGCACTCCTATCGCATTTGCTCTGGGGGGCGTTTCCTTACTTGCACTACTTTATGACCGAGGCTTGTCAGAGCTGGTTTATTTTGGTGAAACTTTTTTTGATCGCATTGCTGAGTTTGGTTTTGTGGCAATCCCCATGTTTATTTTAATGGGTGCGGCAGTCGCTTCATCGCCAACCGGGCGTGATCTTTATCGTTCGCTGGACCTATGGATGGGCCGCTTGCCGGGTGGGCTCGCCGTCTCAAATATCGGAGCCTGTACCATCTTCTCCGCTCTCTCTGGTTCGTCCCCTGCTACCTGCGCGGCGATCGGTAAAATGGGCATCCCAGAAATGCGCTCTCGGGGCTATCCAGATGGCGTAGCCGCGGGCTGTATTGCCGCAGGCGGCACCTTAGGCATCTTGATCCCTCCCTCGGTCACCATGATTATCTACGGCATCTCGACCGAAACCTCTATTGGCCGTCTATTTATGGCGGGGATAATTCCCGGCTTTATGCTCGCAGGGCTGTTTATGATCTGGACGATGATCGCCTGTCGCTTAGAAGGGGGCTACAACAATCCCATGGCCCAAACCGCCGAGCGAATGAAAGAAAACATCAAGGCCAACGTTGATACCAACCTCAAGGCGCTGGTGCGTGTCGTCCCCTTCCTGCTGGTAATTGCGGGCATTCTGTTTGCTCTCTACGGCGGTGTCGCTACGCCTTCAGAGGCAGCCGGCGTGGGGGCTTTCCTATGTGTAGCGCTTGCAGTACTTATCTACCGCATGTGGAAGGTGGGGCCCATCAAACTGATCATGCGCGACTCCTTGCGTGAGAGCGTAATGATCATGCTGGTGATTGCGACCGCCGAAGTGTTTGCTTACGCACTCTCATCCATGTTTATCACCCAGACCATCGCAGCTGCGATCAGCGATCTTGACGTTAACCGCTGGGTATTGATGGGCATCATCAACCTCTTTCTGTTGGTCGCCGGTTTCTTCCTGCCGCCAGTGGCCGTTATCGTCATGACCGCACCGATCCTGTTACCGATCATCCTGGCGGCTAATTTCGACCCCTACTGGTTTGCGGTGATTTTGACCATCAACCTGGAGATCGGTCTGATCACGCCACCGGTGGGACTCAATCTGTTCATTATTAAAGGCATCGCGCCGGATATTTCACTACGTGACATTCTCATGGGCAGCTTGCCCTACGCGCTATGCATGGTGCTAGGTATCTTGCTGCTATGCGTCTTCCCTGGCATTGCACTTTGGCTGCCCAACTTGATCATGGGCTAAGGAGTTCGACCATGAACATGCTGTTTTTGCAGGAGCTGTTCAACAACATCACCCAGCGCGATGCCTTGTTGCGACGCCGTCAACCAGAAACACTAACGCCTGACCATCGTCAGTTAGTTAAGGCCTGCCAAACGTTACTGGAGAGCGACGGAGAAGCCTCAAGCATTGCCTTGGCAAGTCGCGCCTTGGCGATTTATCAACGCCTATCTGCGGCTGAAAAGAGTAGTTTCTTTGCCCGGCTAATGACCGACTTTGCGGCCGAGCCAGGGCCCATCGACACTGCTTATACGGCGTATCAGGAAGCGCGCGACAACCCCACGCTACAGCGACTGTTTGAAGCCTGCGAGCCGCGTCGCCAGGAGCTGTTCAGGCGTTTAAATCTTGCCAGAGATGGTACTTTTGAACTGGTCAAAATGCGCGAAGACCTGTTGGGTTTGCTGCGAGAGCAGCCTGAATTAACAGCCATTGATGACGATTTTGCCCATCTGTTTGGTTCCTGGTTTAACCGTGGCTTTTTGATGCTCAAGCGCATTGACTGGAACACCCCCGCCTCCATTTTAGAGAAGATCATTCGTTACGAAGCGGTGCACGAAATTCAGGACTGGGATGACCTGCGCCGACGGCTGGATGCACGGGACCGGCGCTGTTTCGCCTTCTTCCACCCAGCGATTGGTGACGAACCGTTAATCTTTGTGGAAGTGGCGCTGCATAAAGGCCTACCGAGCCGTATTCAACCCATTTTAGCGGGTGAAAGTAGCCCGTCGAAAAAAGGGTTTGATGACGCCGAAGATGCCGATACAGCGGCTTTCTTCGGCATCAGCAACTGTCAAACTGGGCTGCGCGGTATCTCCTTTGGTAACTTTTTGATCAAGCAGGTGGTTCAGGAGCTGTCTCAGGAGCTACCGCAGCTTAAATACTTTGTGACCCTTTCGCCGGTACCTGGCTTTGCCCAGTGGCTTCAAGAACAACGTGACGATGAGCAGCTCCCCGAGCCGCTACGCAAGTCACTTAACGCCCTTGAAACACCGGGATGGCACCAAGACAAAGCCAGTGAAGAGCTGCTTAAAGCGGCAATTCGCCCGCTGGCTGCGCGTTATTTAGTAGATGAGAAAAACCGCCATGGCCTGCCGTTAAACCCGGTGGCCCGCTTTCACTTAGGCAACGGTGCTGAACTACACCGTATCAACTGGCTGGGCGATATCTCCGATAAAGGCCTTAAACAAGCGGCGGGCTTGATGGTCAACTATCTCTATGTGCTTGATGATATTGAGCGCAATCACGAAAACTATACTGCTAAGGCAACCGTTGCCTGCTCAAATGAGGTGCGCGACCTCGCTCGTCGCGCCCGTAAGCTGGCCAAGGGAGAGACCACCAAATGAGCCACAACCTATTTGAAACCTTTGCCGCCAAAATGCGCGAGCGCGCTAACGCAGACTTTATTACCACCCGCGAAGGCCACCGCTATAGCTACACCGATGCGCTCAGCCAAAGCGCACAGCTTGCCGGTGCATTGACCGAGCTAGGCGTTAAAAAAGGCGATCGCGTCGCCGTCCAGGTGGATAAAAGCCCTGAAGCGATTCTGCTTTACTTGGCTTGCCTGCGTATCGGCGGCGTCTATTTGCCATTAAATACCGGCTATACCGGCGATGAAATTCGCTACTTTTTAAATGATGCCGAGCCTGCGCTCTTCGTCTGCCGCCCTAAAACTCATGATGAGGCGCGAACTATCGCGGCCGACACCGGCTGCCCGGCGGTCGCAACCCTTGGCAGCAACGCCGACGGCAGCCTGATGGAGAGCGCCCGCCAAGCAGCGCCCTGTGAAGAGATAGTGGCACTTGGCGAGCGCGACCTGGCCGCTATTTTGTACACCTCAGGCACTACGGGGCGCTCCAAAGGTGCCATGCTGACCCACAACAATCTCGCCTCTAACGCTGAGACATTGGTAAAATCCTGGCACTTCAGCGCCGATGACCGGCTGATTCACGCACTGCCTATTTTCCACACTCACGGCTTATTTGTTGCCTGCAACGTCACCTTGATGGCGGGCGCCAGCATGCTGTTTCTACCCAAATTCGATGCCGATGTGATCTTTGCAGAGCTGCCCAAGGGCAGCGTGATGATGGGGGTTCCTACCTTTTACACACGCTTGGTCCAGGATGAGCGCCTGACGCCTGAGGCTACCGCTAACATGCGGCTATTTGTTTCTGGCTCCGCGCCACTCACCGCCGAAACCCATGAAGCGTTTGAAGCTAAAACGGGTCATGCCATTCTTGAGCGCTACGGCATGACCGAAACCAATATGAATATCTCTAACCCTTATAAAGGAGCGCGTCGGGCGGGCACCGTAGGTATGCCACTCCCTGGCGTGGAGATGCGTATTACTAATCGTGAAACCGGCGATGAGGTCCCCCATGGTGAGATTGGTATGCTGCAGATCCGCGGCCCCAATGTATTTATCGGCTACTGGCGGATGCCCGAAAAAACTCGTGAAGAACTATTAGACGATGGCTTTTTCATCACCGGTGATCTCGCTATGGTCGATGAGCAGGGCTATGTGCATATCGTAGGGCGCGACAAAGACTTAGTCATTTCCGGTGGCTATAATGTTTACCCCAAAGAAGTGGAACAGGTGATTGATGAGCTGGAGCAAGTTGCTGAATCAGCGGTGATCGGTTTACCCCACCCTGACTTGGGCGAGGGAGTTACCGCCGTGGTAGTACGCCAGCCAGGCGCTGATGAAGAAAACCAGCTTGCAGAAGAGAAGATCATCCGCCATTTAGATGGACGGCTTGCCAAGTACAAGCAACCTAAGCGAGTATTTTTTGTCGATGAATTGCCCCGTAATACCATGGGCAAGGTGCAGAAAAATGAACTGCGCAAACAGTTCAACGATACCTACCGCAGCGCCTAGCCTTCTATTTAACCAGTAAAACCCAAACCCCGTATTTGCCCCTCCAATAGATAGTGGGTAAAAGATACGGGGTTTTCGGTAATCTGAACCATTTGCTCTACTAAATGTTAAGGTAAAGCCACTTAACGAACGATGGAGCAAACTGCCTTGACTACGCCTACCGTTACTAGCGGCATCACCGCCACCGAACTCTATCATTTAGTCAGACAGCCAGCGTCAAGCAGCGCCGGGAATGCAACCCTTGAGTGGCCGCAAGCCACCATTAGCTTAGATGAATCGAATCAAACCCTAATCTGGGAACTCAATGATTATGGCAACTTGCCGATCACACTCTCGCGCAGCGAAAATGAGTGGATCGCCATGGCGCCCATCGTTGCTGTAGAAAGCGTTACTAATACTGCCGAACTCAACGAAGTGCTGTTACGCCAGGGCATTTCGTTACCGTTGGCCTCTGTGGGTATTGTCGAGATCGACGGGCACGACTTTTATGTGGCCTACGGGCAGCTATTTGGCGACTCCAAGCTGGAATCCATTTGCGCTGAGCTACACGCCACGGCGGGTGCCGCCATGGAAGTCGCTGAACTGATACAAACGCATTTCGTCTAAGCTGGTTTATCTGACATGGTTTATTGATCATCGTCGCCGTCAAGATGACGTTTTAAAAACAGTTTTTAAAAAAAGAGAGCTCTTATGTTAAGCAAAATCATGACTGCCCTACGCGGCAAAGCGAATGAAACCGGACAAGCGGTGGTCGATTCCCAAGCGCTGCGTATTTTAGACCAGGAAATTCGTGACTCAGAAAATAACCTTAGCCAGTCTAAAACCGAATTGACTCGCCTGATGGGCCAGCGCCAGCTAAATAGCAATAAAGCGGACACGTTGGAAAGCAAAATTGCCGAGCTGGAAAAAAGCGCCGAAGCGGCGTTAGACAAAGGCGAGGAAGCGCTGGCGGTGGAAGTCGCCGAGCGAATGGTCGCGCTACAGGATGATTTGGAAGCAGAACGCGCAATTGTTAGCGAGTACGATGCCAGCATTGAAAAACTGCGTGGTGCGATTCGCAGCACCGACAACCAGCTTCGTCAGCTTAAGCAGCAGGTTAGCGTGGTAAAAGCCACTGAATCTGCGCAAAAAGCGCAATCCGCCGTCGCGGCTCGCCACTCGGGTCAGAATAGTGCCATGAGCAGCGCCATGGAATCACTGGAGCGTATTAAAGAGCGCCAGCAGCTCAACTCAGCGCAAATGCACGCAGCCGATGAGATGGCGGCGGAAGAGAGCGGCAGCTCACTGGAAGCACGTCTGAAAGCAGCAGGCATTGGCGGCACCCAGCGCAAAGCCGACGATGTGTTAGCGCGCCTGAAAGCGAAGAAAAACACCACTCAAGAGTAAGTCGTTCCGCTCCCAACAAACTGATTAGCGAGGCAGGCCATGTTGAACACGCTGAAAGCACTTTTCCGTGCCACCACGGAGAAGCCACCCGAGCCGCCTACTACAGGCCGCCCGGTAGCGGCAGGCCTGCCAATGGGCGTCAGTCAGGAAGACCTTGAAGGGCTGCGACTCGATGGGCGCGTCAATATCAAACTGATCGGTCTGCGCGCCCACCCAGATACGCTATTTAGTTGGGATGACGACGCCTATCACCATATTGCCGCGGTAGGCCACGTTGATCTGGGTCAGGGGGCGTATCTAGTGCGCTTCTATCTGGATAACGATACTTGGCTACAGGCCAATGTTGAGAATGGCAAGGTGCTTGAATACAAGCTATTCGACTTTTACCGGGTGGCCCATCTTTCGGATGGCGAATTTGATAATTTGATAAACGGTGAAGATAAACAGCCTGACAGTATCGGCACCCAAACGATTCCCCTTACGTCGACTTCCGACGCAGCCCGCACCTGCACCTATCAGCGGGTATGGGGTAATGGCGATAGCCTATGGTCACCACCGGTAGTATTTGATGAGCAGGTGATGACCACAGAGAGTGTCTCTGCACGTCATGTAACGCATCACACAATGCTCTATGAGCGCCCTATTCAAGGCACTGAGCGCATGGAGTACTTACTGTTAAGCGCTGAAAACGATGGCGAAGGCAGCTTTATGGTCGTGCACAACCTAGGCGTTGATGTTGCTTCGGTCGATATCGATGCTATGTAAGCGGTAGACTGTTTCTAGAGCGCTATTTTTTACGACTTATAAAAGGAAATATCCTCCATGGTGAACTACCTGTACGGCTTGCCGTCATTTATCGCTTATTTATTAACCGCGATTTTATTGCTTGCTGCCTTTATGTACTGCTATAGCCGTATTACGCCACATCACGAATGGACACTGATTCGTCAGGGCAATGCCGCTGCCGCCACCGCCTATGGTGGCTCTATTTTAGGTTTTACGATTCCACTCTATAGCGCGATGGCGCATTCCATCAGCTTTCTTGATTTTGTGCTTTGGAGCGTGGTGGCGTTTGGGGTTCAGTTAGCCACCTTCTTCGCCGTTAAGCTGTTTTTGCGCAAGCAGGGTGAAAGCCTCTCCCAGCACATTACGGAAGGCCATCACGCTTATGGCATTTTAATGGCCAGCGTGGCCGTGGCCGTCGGCTTGCTCAACGCCGCTTCGATGACTTGGTAACGACGACGTGGTAAAGGAGAGAGTCGGTATGTCTAAACACGATCACACCCCCCATTTGCCCCGCCGTAAGCGCAGCGGCCGCTTAACCCTGGCGATGATGGGCGCTGGCGCTTTTGGCCTCACCGCCTGCGGACAGCCACCCCAGGAAGAGCAGATTACTGAGGTTGAGTTCGACCAGCCGCGTAGTTTTCAGAGCGTCGAAGACTGCGTTGCGGAGAACGTTTACACCCGTAGCGCCTGTGAAGACGCTTACCAAGCGTCCTTGGAAGCAGTGCCGCGCTATAGCACCCTTGAAGAGTGCGAAGCTGAGAATGGTGAAGGTGCTTGTACCGCGCCAACCGAAGAGCAGTCCCAAGCGGCTACCGGTAGCACCGGTGGTAGTTGGTTTATGCCCGCCATGATGGGTTACATGGTCGGTAGCATGATGTCTAACACCAACCGTGGCCGCTCTTTTGAACGGGTTTACCAGGAGCCGGTATACCGCAATCGTCAGAATCAGGGCAACTGGAACACCGCCTCGACCCAGGCGACTCAACGTGTCACCCAGCGTAACGATGCAATGCGCAGCTCGGTCGTACAGAACCGCCAAGCGGCTACTCAGCGCAGCGGTTTCGGCTCGCGCTCTTCGGCACGGGGTGGCTGGGGCTCCTAACCAGCGAACATTCACATGCTGCGAATCGATATTCCTGAACGCAATAACTGGAAAGCCCTGGCTCACGAGCTGGGGTTTAATTTTCATACCATCGAAGGCGAGCCTTACTGGAAAGAGGATGCTTACTACCAGTTCACCATGGAGCAGGTAGAGCGAGACATTGAAGCGCCTACCGAAGCGGTGCATGAAATGTGTATGGAGCTGGTCGATAAAGTCTGCCACTCCAATGCATTAATGCAGCGTTTGTCGTTGCCCGAGCATATGTGGGACAGCATCCACAACTCCTGGAAATCAGGTCAGCCGCATCTCTATGGGCGGATGGATTTTGCCTACTCCGGCGACGGTCCGGCGAAGCTGCTGGAGCTCAATTACGACACCCCTACCTCGCTTTATGAAGCAGGTTTCTTCCAGTGGGTGTGGCTTGAACAAGCCATTGCGCAAAATATACTGCCGCGCCACGCTGATCAGTACAATTCGATTCAGGAGCGCCTAATCAACGCCATGGCACATCTTGGTGACCGTATTGAAAATCGTACGCTGTACTTTTCATGCATTAAAGATAACGCTGAAGAGCGCGCCACCGTGCACTACTTGCAGGATGTAGCGGTACAGGCCGGTCTTAACGCACCGTTTATCTATACTGAAGATATTGGCCTGCGTGCTGGGGCGGAGCATTTTGTTGACCTTGAAGAGCAGCCTATCCACGCGATCTTCAAGCTCTACCCTTGGGAGGAGATGGCCGATGATGCCTTTGGCGAAAACATTCCCCAGTTAAACACCCACTGGTTTGAGCCGCCCTGGAAAGCGATTCTCTCTAACAAAGGTATTTTGCCGCTACTTTGGGAACACTTTGAAGGACACCCCAATTTGCTACCGGCATTTTTCGAAAATGCCAACAGCCCTGCTCTGCCTTCGGGCTGGGTACGCAAGCCGTTCTTTTCCCGAGAAGGCAGTAATATTGAGCTGATCACGCCATCAGGCCAGCGCGAGGCGGTAGGCGGCCCCTATACCGACAGTCCGTGGATTCGTCAGGCCTACCACCCAATGCCACGGTTTGGTAATAATCACGCATTAATCGGCAGTTGGGTGGTCGGAGATCGCGCCTGTGGTATGGGGATTCGTGAAGACGTGGGGCGAATAACCAAAGACTCTTCCTGCTTCGTGCCTCATGCGATTGTGTAAACGTGAGCACCAATATCTAATGATTAACGCTGGACAGATGTCCTTAAAAAAGCTGAAATCAGGATGACTATTCTGAAGTTCATTATCGTGAGTAAAGCAGCAAGCATTACTTTACTCTCTTCACCCTGAGCGTTTCTCGACAGCGTTGATGTGGGCAATTCCTGCGTCTTCAGGGCCACCGTTTATTTTGGAGCAACGGCGAACATGATGGCGCGCTGGAAATCCCTACCTCTAAGGCTAAGGCTTTTTCTCTCTTTTGGGACCGTATTAGCACTTGCGATGCTCTTGGCACTCTATCTTCAGGCGCGCTCGCATAGTGAGGCACGGCTGGATAACCTTCTCAACGAAGAGCTGCCCACGCAAGTTCAAGGGTTAGCAGCGCATATCAATCTTAGCCTTAGTCAGGAGCTAGCCATTTCAGAAAGCCTCGCCAATAGCTTTTTCATAGAGCAGTGGGTCCGCGATGGCCTCCCTGAAGAGCGCCAGGATGAGGTAGCCAGTTATCTAACGCGCTTAATGGCTCAACTGAATACTGAGCTACTGTTTATCGCTGCTCAATATCAAGGGCGTGGCTACTATTTTCAGTTTCGTAGCGGGGATTTTCTCCAGCGCATTATTCAGCCACTCGGCAATGAAGACGACTGGTACTATCGTTTTACTGACGGCGATGCCGCTTATGAGCTGATCTTAGATAGCGACACCTTCTCGCCAGATGAAGCTTTCGTGTTTATTAATTTCCGAAGTGCGGTGAATGCCACCAACGGGCGACCCTTGGTCGTGGCAGGCGCGGGGCTTGACCTAACCAAAATGGCGACGCTAATTGATGATTTCCAGCTTGGTGATGCCGGACGTGCCTCCTTACTCAGCCCCGAAGGGGAGCTGCTGGTTCGTAGCGATGAAACCACGCTGGAAGCGCTGCCTTCTCCAGCACTGCAAGGCCTTTTGGATAACGAACAACTGCAGGTTCACGAAATTAATCGTAACGGCCAAATACTGCTTGTCAGCACCCTTTGGTTACCCGAGCTGCAGCGCTACCTTATGGTCGAAGTTAATAAAGAGGCTTACCTGACCTCGACTAGAGAGCGTTTTTTACAATCCAGCGGGATGGGCCTGCTCATTCTGCTGGGGGGGTTGTTGCTACTCTATCCATTGACCGGCAGCCTGATTCGTCCACTGATTCAATTCCAGCGCCAGCTCAAAGATATCACCCACAGCCTAGATCTTTCACGGCGTGTTAAAACGGACGACAGAGCAGAGTTAGGTGACCTGGCCGACCAGACGAACGAGCTTCTTGAGCGCCTTACCCGTGCCATAGCCGCGGTGGCGAAGAATTCTCAAGCCCTGACGCTAGTGGCTGATCGACTGGCCAAGACCGCAGGCTTATCCGGTGTGGATGGCAGTAACATTGACCATGAAGCCAGTCAAACCATGGCGGCTGCTGTTGAAGAGATGGCCTCTTCGGTGGCGGAAATCACCTCCACCATGGAAGAGCTTTCCACTTCATCAACCCAAATAGCTGACCATTCGCAGTCGGTGGTCGACGTTGCTAACCAAACCCTAGAGCGCAGCCGTAAAGGGAGTACAGCGATGCAGCTACTGCAGTCCAAAATGCAGGATATACGTAGCGATAGCGAACAGAGTCTTAGTGAAATTATGACGCTGGGCGCTAAATCCAAGCAGATCAACAAGGTGATGGAACTGATCAATAAGCTAGCCGCCCAGACTAAGCTGATCGCCTTTAATGCTGCATTGGAAGCCTCCAGTGCGGGCGATTCTGGACGCCGCTTTTCAGTGGTGGCAAATGAAATACGCCGCCTGGCGGACAGTGTCACGGACTCCACTCAGGAGATTGAAAATCATACCGATGATATTCAAACAGCGATTAATCGCTTAGTGATCACCTCGGAAAAAGGTGCTTCTTCCATCGAACAAGGCGTTGAAGTGAGCATCAATACGGCTCAAGATCTGGAAGCAGTACTAAAAGCCGCCAGCCAAACCAGTAGCGCGGCACAGCAGATATCGCTATCTACCCAGCAGCAAAAAACGGCAAGCAGCCAAGTAGTCATTGCTTTACGCGATATTGATACCGCCAGTTCGCGCAACGCTCATTCAGTTCGCAGCATTACCGAAATTAGCCAAGACATGATTAATATGGCAGCTGAGCTTAACGAGTTGGTTCAGGAGTTTACGCTGACTAACGACGACCGCTGATAAGGATGCCGGATGAGTGTAATTCGTGTAGTCATAGCCGACGACAGCCAGGTAGCTCGCGACGTGCTACGCGAGATACTTGGCCGCGACGGTGATATTGAGATTGTCGGCGAAGCTACCAATGGCCGTGAAGCAGTGGAACTGGCAAAACGTTTATCGCCTCAGCTGATTACCATGGACCTCAATATGCCAGTGATGGACGGACTGAGCGCCATTGCAGAAATAATGCACACCAAGGGTGTGCCGATTCTGGTGATTAGCGACCGCTCTGATGCGCAGACAGCCTACCAAGCGCTTGAAGTGGGCGCGCTTGAAGTGGGCGCGCTTGAAGTGATGCCGAAACCCTCGTTGGATGAGGCCGACGGCGAACGCCTGTTAGAGCGCATTCACCTGCTCGCCGGTGTGACAGTGATTACTCGTTTGCGTCGCCGAGGTCTAACACCGCTTCCGCCGTCTACTCATCCTAATAACGAGCGTGGACTCCCACGCAACTTCCAACGCGTGGTCGCCATTGCTTGCTCTACCGGTGGCCCCCAAGCGTTATTACGCTTGCTGCGCCCATTACCAGCAACGTTCCCCGCCCCGATTGTGATCGCCCAACATATTAGCCATGGGTTTATTGGTGGTATGGCAGAGTGGCTATCATCCTTGTGTGCAATGCCTGTAAGTGTGGGCGTTGAAGGCGAGCTGCTATGCCCCGGGCACATATATTTATCGCCGTCTGAAGCCAACCTAAGTGTCAGCCCACGTCACCGCTTCCAGCTAAAGCCTAGTCCAGAGACTGCCCTTTACCACCCCAGTTGCGATACCCTGTTGCAGAGTGTCGCTGACGTATATGGTGCTGATGCTATTGGGGTTATTTTGACCGGTATGGGCCGAGATGGCGTCAATGGCATACGCGACATTTATCAAGCCGGGGGCACCACCTTGGCACAGGACGAAGCAAGCTCCGTGATCTATGGCATGAACCAAGAGGCCGTGAAAGCGGGTGTTGTTCAGCATATATTGCCTCTCGACAGCCTTCCAGATCGGCTACTGCGTGATGTACGTGCACGCGTATCTAACGGGTCGGAGCCGTTTGCATGAGTGCGCTAGCGCCCCTTAAGCACCTGGTTCACCAGCGCTGTGGTTTACACCTTGAAGGTTTGGCTGAAGCTCGCCTCTTCAGAGCAGTGGCCGCTCTACAAGCCTCAACGGGATTAACACATACCTCGTCCCTTGTTGAGCGTCTAACCAGTGATCGTACGCTTTTCGACGGATTTATCAGTCAATTGACGGTCAATGAAACCTATTTCTGCCGTGAACCCGATGCTTTGAACTGGCTGGTCAATACCCACTTACCCCAACGCTTGGCCGCCGGCAAAGCCCCCCTCTCCATTTTCAGTGCAGGCTGCTCTTCTGGTGAAGAACCCTATAGTGTCGCCATGATGCTGTATGAGCGCTTTGGCGAGCATGCCAAAACCCTGTTTAATATCTCAGCTGGCGACCTGGATCACCAAGTGCTGGCAAAAGCCCGCCAGGGTATTTATGGCGGCATGGCGTTTCGAGCTCTCTCACCCGCGCTTAAAGAGCGTTATTTCAGCCCCCATGAAGGCCGCTTTAAGCTCCAGGACACGCTGCGCCAATGGGTTAATTTTCGCCCATTTAACCTATTAAATGCACATGACAGCAGCCTCCAGGGCTCTTTTGATGTGATTCTCTTTCGTAACGTGTCAATTTACTTTGATGAGCAGACTCGCCGCCGTATCCATCAGCAGCTTTCCCCCCTGCTCGCGCCGAAGGGTGTTTTACTCTGTGGCGTTACCGAAACATTAGGCAATGACCTAGGCGTGCTTGAACTAGTGGAAGCTCAAGGAGTTTTCTACTTTCAACACCCCGAACAAACTACCCAGCCCCCCGCCGACCTACCCACCGTTTCATTACCTCCTAACGCTAACAGTAGCGAAAATATTGCAAGTGCCGAAGGTATTGCAAGGGACAAGGATTACAGCACCGATGCTGCCTCTGAGATGCGCGTATCGCTTTCAGCTCTCCCTCCTGAAGAGGAAGCAGAGCAATTCAACCTTCAGTTGCATCATGCACATCAACTGCTGAATAAAAATGCGTTCGCCGACGCTGATGAGCTGCTACAAGCATTGCTCCAACAGCAACCATGGTCGATCGATGCGCTGGTGCTTGCTGGGTTAGTCGCCCGCTGGCAGCACCGGCCCCATGTCGCCTATGAGCACTTTAAAACAGCTATCTACGTCGCCCCTGAGTGTTGGCCCGCCCATTTTTACCTAGCGGAGCTCTACCGTCAGGGAGAACTGACCGATGAGCCCATACAGCGCCAACGCAGCTATGCCTCGGTAGTGCGTTTGTTGATAGCCTCACCGACCGCAAATGGTGGCTTGGACATTATCGCGCCGCCAATTCCCCCAGGGGATGCACGCTTTCTCGCCGAACGTTACTTGAGTGTGGTCAACTCAGCGCTGGAATCAACCAATACCTCACAGGGAGTGAGATAATATGGCGCTGGATATTCGCCGATTTATACAGCGCTTCGTAGAGGAAGCCGCGGATCACCTTCCCCGACTTCGCGATGGCATTCGCGCATTAGAGCAGGGTTGTGCCGATCAGGAACAGATCAATGAGCTTTTTAGGGCGGCGCATACGCTGAAAGGCTCTTCGCGTATGCTCAAGCTTGAGCCGATTACAGCCTTGGCACACAGTACGGAAGAACTGCTTAGCGCCTTACGTGAAGGTACTCAAACAGCGTCTCCAGAAGTAACTAATCTACTGGGGCAAGCCGTTGATGGGTTAGCAGACTTTGTCAGACGTCTAGCCGAAGGCGCAAATGCTGATGAGCTACCGATGGCGGATACAGCACTATGTAGTGCGTTAGAAAATAGCGCTCTTGGGGACAGCCAACCGCCCGCGCCTGCCAGCCTTCCGGTTCCTGACATCGCTACGCCGCCCCCCGCCGCGCCAGCAGCGGAAACCGAACTCCGTTTAAGCGATACCGTCAGGGTTCGCTTAGATCGCCTGGATGATGTCATTCGCCTTATGGGTGAGGTGCTCTCCGGGCACCACCATTTACACGACCTGGTCGCACAAGCCCGCAGGTTGAGCGCAACGCTGCCCGCCGACCAGCAGGGGCCATTTGATACCTTTAGCCGTGAGCTAAAAGACAGTGTGCTTAACCACGACTCTCTGATGAGCGATTTGCACGATCGGGCACTGCAAATGCGCATGTTGCCGCTAAGCGTCGTCTTCGACCCGCTGTCACATATGAGCCGTGAATTAGCCCATTCGCTTGGCAAACAAGTTGATTGTCGCGTTCGGGGTGGCGAAATTGAGCTTGATCGGCAAATGATTGACCGCTTGTCAGACCCTCTAATTCACCTGCTACGCAATGCGCTGGATCATGGCTTAGAACTACCTGCCGAGCGCCTGGCAAGCGGTAAATCATCCCGTGGGCAACTCGTCATCGAAGCATGGCAGGATGGTGGCTGGGTGGTAGTAGAGATGCACGATGATGGCGCGGGCATTTGTCTTGATAGCGTGCGCCAAAAAGCGCTCGCCAAGCAGCTGCTCACCGAAGCACAGCTGGATACACTTAGTGAACAGGAAATCCTCGAGCTGATTTTTCTTCCAGGTTTTTCTACTAAAACAATGATTACCGATTTTTCGGGCCGTGGGGTCGGTATGGATGTGGTAAAGCGCACCGTGATAGATGAACTCAACGGTGACCTACAGCTTGCCAGCGAGGTCGGAGCTGGTACCCGTTTTACGCTGCGCCTGCCACTCTCACTGGCCATGATGAGAGTACTGTTGGTCAGCGTTAGCGGGGTAAACCTCGGTGTGACAGCCCCCTATGTGGCAGAACTGGTGGAGTGCCCCACCTCTTCATTTATTGATGCCGCCGGACAATGCACGTTAATTTTGCGCAATGAGTTCGTGCCGGTCGTAGCGCTTGCCCAGCTATTGGAACTCCCAGCCTCACCGCCTACGTCAACTAACACCTTGTTATTGATTGTTCATCAGCGCCACCAGAAACTGGCCTTAATCATTGATTCACTCATCGATGAACGCGATATGGTCATTAAACCGCTCCCCATCCATCTACGTCATTTACCCCTGGTGTCGGGTATGGTCTCCATGGGGCAAAGTACACTGGTAAGCCTGCTGCATGTCCCTGCACTGCTGGAACTAACGCGACATAAACCGCAGCCACCAAGTAGCGAGCATGCCTCTTCATCTCGACGGCAGCGTGTCTTGGTGGTTGATGATTCACTTAATACGCGCGAAATAGAAAAAGACGTACTTGAGGCATGGGGCTACCACGTCACTTTGGCGGAAAATGGTCGTGACGGATTAGCGAAAGCGCTAGCTGAACCTTTTGATGCAGTGCTCACCGATGTTGAGATGCCAGTGATGGATGGTTTTGCGCTAACAGCCCGACTGCGCGAAAATGAGGTTTACCGCTATCGACCAATTATAATTATCACCTCGCGGGAAAAAGAGGCTGACCGCAGACGGGGTATTGAGGTGGGCGCCGATGCCTATATCGTTAAAGGCAGCTTCGACCAAAACAACTTAGTAGAGACGCTTCAAGCGCTGTTGGGCTAGCCGCGCTTTCTCAAAGACACCATTATTCACGAGGTTTTTGCATGCATATTTTGGTGGTAGATGACGATCCACTCGCAGGTGAAATGACAGCGGCACTACTTGAAGCCCAAGGACATCAACCCTTGCTGGCCTGCGATGCCATGGAGGCCGTCGAGCAGCTAGATACTCATAGCGAGATTATGTTGATTGTGAGCGACATGCACATGCCTTTAATTAGTGGCTTAGCCCTGCTGGAGATGCTACGCGAGCAAGGTAATAGCCTGCCGTTTATTTTACTCACCGGTGACACGCCCGATGCAGCGCTACAACAGACACCTGGCTTGGCTGCCTGCTTACGCAAAGATGCCGAGTTAATGTCCACATTAGAGCAGGCAGTGAACCAGGCGCTCGATCTTCATGATTAAAAACAGATGAAATGGAACGCCGCTTCCGATCACTTACGCAGGTAGTTTGATGTCGAACCCCGCCCCTTCGCTGCACGACAAGCTTACCCAGCTACGTGAGCGCTTTATTGAGCAACTGCCCACTCGCTTAGCGAAAACCGCTGAGCAGTGGCAGCAAAGCCGCCTGTCCACAGAAGAGCAGTCCCGACTGGCACCGGAGCTACACCGCTTTTTCCATAGTCTTAAAGGCACGGGGCGGTCACTCGGCTTTGAGCGGCTAGCCATGCTAGCGGATCAGGCGGAAGACGCGCTCACGGCAGATCCTCTACGGGAAGATATAGACACGTATCTCCCACACCTCTTGCAGCAGCTTGATCACGAACTCCAACAATTACGCTCCTATCAAGGCCAACAAAAAGCGCTGGCAGCCATCAATAGCTTTGAAATCATTACCCAGGACGAACCACTACGTAACAAGCGGCAGCGGCTAATTTATCTATGTGACGATGAACCCGAACAGGTCGATCAACTTATCCATCACATGCGCTGTTTTGGCCATGAAGTAGTGCATTTTATTGATACAGACACCTTCTTCAAGGCGGTGCTTACCCGCCGGCCTGATGCGGTCATCATGGATGTGCAATTCCCACACGGCCAAACAGCAGGTACCGAAACGCTGACCAGCTTAAATAAACTGACTGGCCAGCAACTGCCCGCTATTGTGCTATCCGCTTACGGCGATTTTCACTCGCGGTTGAGCGCTGTGCGCGCTGGCTGCGGGGGTTACTTCACCAAACCCGTTAAGCCGCTTGACCTAATGCTCGCCATTGATGAGCTGACTGCGCCTACCTCTGAGGAGCCACTGCGCGTATTGATCGTTGATGATGAGCCCGAAGCCGCTGCCTATCACGCATTACTGCTTGAAGAAGCAGGCATGACTGCAAGGCAAGTTCACCACCCTGCTGAAGCGCTTACGGCTCTAGAACGCTTTAACCCGGATTTACTATTGATAGATGTCTATATGCCAGTATGTTCGGGCGAGGAGCTGGCTAATATTATTCGTCAGCAGCCGGAACATCTAGGCCTACCGATTATTTACCTCTCCAGTGAAACTGACAGTCAGAAGCAAATATCCGCCATGGCAGCTGGCGTTGAAGCCTTTATTACCAAACCCGTACAGCCAAATGAACTTGTTTCCGCTGTACGCTTACGCGCTGAGCGGCTGCGCCTGCTGCGTTCGTTAATGACCCGTGACAGTATGACCGGGCTTTATAATCACAGCACGACCACCGAACTTATTAATAAAACCCTTTTTCAAGCACATCGTGAAAACACTCAGCACGCCATGGCGATGATTGATATCGATCACTTCAAACAGGTGAATGACACCCATGGCCATTTAGCGGGTGATCAAGTGATCATAACCCTGGCAAGACTACTTAAGAGCCGCCTGCGACTCTCCGATATCATTGGCCGCTATGGCGGCGAAGAGTTTGTCGTACTGCTGAAAAGTATCGACGCCGATAAGGCGGCCAAGTTGATCGACAGCTTACGCAATGACTTTAGTCAGGTTGATTTTCACGCGGGCGACATTCGCTTTCGATGCACGTTCAGTGCCGGTATAGGCGGTTTCCCCGAACAACCTTCCACTGAGTCACTACGCTTAAGCGCCGATCAGGCGCTTTACCGTGCTAAACGCCAGGGTCGCAATCAGGTAGCCATCAATAGGGAGCTAGCGGATGACTGAAAACCCACGGGCCAGCCATATTGACGAGCAGCACGGGATCCAGAGCTTGGAGGAGGCATTAGCAGCGAACGGTGATAGTGAGGCCGTGGTGGACGTTGAAGAGCCGACCCAGCAGCTTGTTCTATTTCGTATTGGTGGTCAGCGGTTCGCGCTGCCTGGCAGCGCCGTTAATGAAATTTTACCTAGCGATCAGCCGGTCTATTTTGTACCCGGGCTGCCCGCTTCCACCGAAGGTGTCTTGCACCTACGCGGTAAGATTGAGTCGGTGATTAGTCTGCATCAGTTATTGAGCCTACCCGCACCTGAGGGCAAGCCTCGTGGCATGATCTTACTGGTTAACGCCGCAGGCATACGCAGCGGCGTACGTATTGAGCAGCTTGACGATGTGTGTGATGTTGCCGAAAGCGTCCTGCAATCTCCTCCAGAAACACTTTCCAGCACGCTGAGCCCTTATGTGAGCGCACTCTGGCAGATGGATGAGGACCAAGCACTGGCTCTGTTAGATACCGAAGCGCTATTTAGCGCCTATCAGCAAGGGCTGGGTTAAGGTGGCCAAACCAACCCATACCAGTCAAACTGATGATCAACCGCGTGTCGCGCTTGTGCTATTTAATGTGGCTCAATACCGCGTAGCCATTGAAGCAAATCAAGTAATTTCGATGAGCGATCAGCCCAGTCATCGGCGTACGGCCAATGCCCAAACGCTACTCTATTCAGCTCCCAGCGCCCCTGTCTCGCAGCCCACTTACTGGCTGACCTTGCGTGATTCGGCTAGGTTTTTGCAAACAGGGTTTTTGCAGAAAGAGGGTTGGCAGCTAGGGGTGAGCGGTGAGATAGCGCTGCAGCAGCTCCCGGCGTCCTCTATCCGCCCCATCCCTAAGCTGCTTCACTCGCGCCGCTTCACCCCAGCACTATGTGGTATTGCCTTCGTTGGGCAGCAGTTGGTGCTTGTGCTAGATGCGCGCAAGCTTGCTCCTGAACCTTCTCCCTCTGCACTGCACCTTCTCAACCCCCTAGCCCGCCAGCCATAAACAGCTGATCTCATCGCCCTCGACTACTTCGCTATTGGGCGGAATAACCGCAAACGCATCGGCATTGATACAGGAAGAAAGCACGCCAGAGTTCTGATCATCAAAGGCCGTCGCCGTCACACCGCTGGATGTAAATTGCAGGGTCACGCGCATATAGTGCTCGCGCGGCCCCGTCGAGGTGGCAAAAGTAGCGCGAGCGGTTATCGTCGGCAGAGCGTTTAGTGCCGGGCAGTCCAACATAGCCCCGACCAACGGGCGTAAAAACAGCCAAGCACCGACGAACCCTGATACCGGATTACCCGGCAACCCCACAAAGCGCGCCTGGCGGCCATCACCCCTCGGCAAACGGCCAAGTGCTAATGGTTTGCCTGGGCGGATCGCCAGCTTCCACATATCAAGCTGGCCAATCGCTTCCAGCGCTGCTTTAACGTGATCTTCTTCGCCAACGCTGACCCCGCCGGTGGTGACCACTAGGTCTGCCTCACTAGCGGCGGCCGTCAGCAGCGCTACCGTACGCTCATAGCTGTCCGGCACACTGACGGTGCTGATGACCTCGGCACCAAAGTTCTCTAACAGCCGCTTCAGCATCGGCCGATTAGAGTTATACAGTTGGCCCGGCTTTAACGGGGTACCGGGATCAATAATTTCATCACCGGTCGAAAGCAGTGCCACCCGGGGCCGAAGACGAACGCTAACCTGGGTAATGCCCTGACCCGCCAAGTGGCCAAGGGCTGCTGCTTCGAGTCGTTCACCGGCCTTCAGCAGCACAGAACCGCTCTTCACATCGCGCCCCTGACGGCGGACATTATCACCCGCTGGAATGTCAGCAGGCATCAACGCGCGCTCACCATCAATCTCTACGCGCTCTTGCATCACCACGCAGTCGGCACCAAGCGGGATTTCACCGCCGGTAAAAATCCGCGCGCAGTTGCCTGGAGCAAGTGCTTGTGCCTGAGTGCCCGCTGCAATGCGCTGGCTCACCGGCAGCCACTGCCCGGCATCGGCAGCACGCAGCGCATAGCCATCCATCGCGCTGTTATCGAATGGCGGCACGTCCAGCTGCGCGATGACAGCGTCGGCCAGCACGCGGCCAGCAGCGGCTTCCAGTGCTACCTCTTCCGACATAACGGGGCTTACGTCTGCTAACAGAGCCTCAAGCGCGGCTGAAATGGGCTGCAGATCAGCCATGCTGACCTCGGCCTGGGATGACCAGGTTGGCAAAATTACAGGGCTTGTGGCGGCTATCCAGCTGCTCAGCTAGAATGCCGTCCCAGCCGGTGCGGCAGGCGCCGGTTGAACCCGGCAGGCAGAACACCACCGTGGCATTGGATAATCCACCGAGACAACGGCTCTGAATGGTCGAGCTGCCGATCTCTTCACTGCTTAGCTGGCGAAAGCGCTCGCCAAAACCTTCGATGCGTTTATCCAGTAGTACCGAGATAGCTTCTGGCGTGGAGTCACGGCCGGTAAAACCGGTACCGCCAGTGGTGATCACCACCTGAACGCTCTCATCGGCAATCCAATTCGCCACCACCGCGCGAATACGATAGACATCGTCAGGTACGATGCGCTTTTCAGCGAGGGTATGCCCGGCGCTGGTTAAACGCTCGACCAATGCCTGACCACTGCGATCCGTCTCTTCGTTGCGGGTATCAGAGACCGTCAGCACGGCGATATTGAGAGGAACCATCGCTTCACTCATGACATTCACCCCTGTTTGGCTGCTTTCTTTTTAGCGTGATGTGCGTCCCAAGCTGCCATCTGTTCGGGTGACGCAGGCGGCTGATAAAGCGCTTTCCATTCGCTGTAAGGCATACCATATACGTACTCCCTCGCCTCTTCATAGCTGAGGGTTTCACCACGTGTTTCAGCGGCAGACACCAGCCATTTAGATAAACAGTTACGACAGAAGTCGGCCAGGATCATCATATCGATATTCTGTACGTCTTTGTTCTTGTCTAAGTGTTGAAGCAGGCGGCGAAACGCGGCAGCTTCGAGTTCGGTACGAGTCGCTTCATCAAACTGTTGCATCACGGTTCCTTTACTATCTTCGTTCACAATATGAGCAGACGTATTAAGACCCAGCATAACAAAAGACACCGCCATATTCGGCGGTGTCATGGGTTTTACTACTCGATTTACTTAGCCCATCAGCTTGGCCGTGAGGCTGACGGTTCACTGTGGTCACCCGACTTGCGGGCAGCCAGTTCTTCCTCAGAAATTGCTTGGCCTTTGACCTCTTCGTACCACAGGTTGTGGTGCTCTTTGGCCCAGGTCTCATCCACATAGCCGGTAGTCATCGCTTCAAGCGAGCCCTCAGTGCCGACGGTACCAATGTAAATATGGCCCAGCGCCACGGCAGTTAATCCTAGCGCGCCCACCGCATGGATGATATTCGCCCACTGCATGGTGTCACGGCTCTGATTAAAGTTGGGGAAATCGAGTACGAAACCACTCGCAATCACCACGACACCCGCCGTGGCCAGCAGCCAGTACCACGCTTTCTCGCCGCCGTTAGCAAAGCCAGCATCCGGATGGTGCTTGCCGGTTAAACCGCCTGCTTTTTTAAACCACACCCAGTCGTGCTTTTTAGGAATGTTGTCTTTTAACAGACTTAACAGCAGCACAATAAGCAGAATGCCAAAGATCGGCCCCAGGTAGTTATGCAGTACTTTAGAGGCGGAGATCATCCACGCCCAAAAGGCATCCCCAAACAGGGAGCGAAACACGAACTTGCCATACAGCAGATTTAAACCCGTCAGCGCCAGCGTGATAAACAGCGTGGCAACCGTCCAGTGTAATGAACGCAACAGTAGCGACCAGCGAAACAGCTTACGCCCGGTGCGGGGCTCGTCTAAATGCTTACGACCCACAACAAAGTAGAACAGCGTAATTACCGCCGCCATGCCCACTATCGCGATCAGCCCAAACGGCGATACCCAACGATTACGCAGTGTGCGCCACGTCTCGCCACTCGCGTTGATCAGGTTATAGGTGCTTTCGTGGCGAGAATCACGGAAATTTGCATCCGTTTCGCCACCACGTACCTGGCGCCACTGCTCGGCAGTGATACCAGGAGCAGCCGTGCTCATCTCGCGGTCAGGGTCGGCCTGAGCCACCGCTACCTGCGTAAAACCAAGGCTAAGCATCACGACAAGCGCGACCATTATCATACGCCCAATGCCCAGGGCGAGCCCTTTACCTGAGCGCGGCACCCTGGCGGGTGCCTGTGCAGTCAACAGGTTCATGACACGCCTCCTTACCCTTTACGGGTAGCATCGTAGGCTAGGTTATCGGCACTGGCCTGTGGGTTATTCGACCAAGCACCATCTGGATGGCCACGATGTACAACCCGTTGACGGAAGATATCGGCAACGTCTTGTGCATCACCGGCAAGCAGCGCTTTGGTGGAACACATTTCCGCACATAGTGGCAGTTTACCTTCGGCAATACGGTTAGAACCGTACTTGGCATACTCTTCTTCTTTGCTCTCGGCAGGACCGCCTGCGCAGAAGGTACACTTATCCATCTTGCCGCGCTCGCCAAAGGCGTTCTGCTGCGGGAACTGCGGCGCGCCAAACGGGCAGGCGTAAAGGCAGTAACCACAGCCGATACACAGGTCTTTATCGTGCAGTACGATGCCGTCATCGGTCTTGTAGAAGCAGTCGGTTGGGCAAACCGCCATGCAGGGGGCGTCGTCACAGTGCATACAAGCGACGGAAATAGACATTTCACTCGCTTCGCCGTCATTAAGCGTAACCACGCGGCGGCGCTGAATGCCCCACTCGACATCGTTGGCGTTTTTACAAGCGGTGACGCAGCCGTTGCATTCAATGCAACGCTCGGCGTCACACATAAATTTCATTTGAGCCATGGTGTTCTCCTCTTACCAGCGCGGTCTTTAACCGCGCTGGTATGCTGTCAGGTCAGTCGCGACTATTTTATTAGGCTTAAGCACGCTCAATGCGGCAAATGGTGCACTTGGTCTCTTGCATCAGTGTCACCGGATCGTAGCCGTAGGTCGTCGCGGTATTTGCTGACTCCCCAATAATGTAAGGATCAGACCCATCCGGATAACGGTCGCGCAGACTTTCCCCCTGGAACATTCCGCCGAAGTGGAAGGGCATAAACGCCACGTTGCGATCAACGCGCGGTGTTACCAGCGCCTTCACTTTGACGCGGCCGCCCTCAGCACCTTCTACCCACACCTCGTCGCCATCACTGACTCCAAGATCGTTGGCATTGCCCGGATTGATCTCGACGAACATCTCTTGCTGCAGCTCGGCCAGCCACGACATGGAGCGTGTCTCTTCACCCCCACCTTCGTACTCAACCAGTCGCCCAGAGGTAAGAATAATCGGGTAATCAGCGCTGTTATCGCGATCCTGGATGCTTTTGTACATGGTCGGCAGACGCATGATGGAGTCAAAATCATCCCAGGTCGGGAAGCGTTCGACTAAGTCACGGCGGGTGGTGTAAAGCGGCTCGCGGTGCTTGGGCACGGCATCCGGGAAGGTCCAGACGACTGCACGCGCCTTGGCGTTACCGTAAGGGGCGCAGCCATGCTCAATAGCCACTCGCTGGATACCGCCAGAGAAGTCAGTTTTCCAGTTTTTACCTTCAGCAGCCACTTTCTCTTCAGCCGTCAGGTCATCCCACCAGCCCAGATCTTTGAGCAACTGGCCGCTAAACTCAGGATAGCCGTCGTCGATATCACCGCCGACCGGAGCAGAACCTTCCGCCAGCAGGTTGACGCCATCGCGCTCGATACCAAAACGAGCGCGGAAGCCCATGCCGCCTTCCATTACCGGAATGCTGGTATCGTACAGATTAGGCGAGCCTGGGTGACCAAACTCTGGAGTGCCCCAGCAAGGCCAGGGTAGGCCATAGTAATCACCATCAGCCGGGCCACCTTGAGCGCGTAAATTCTCGAAGCTAAAGGTATGCCAGTTTTGCTGGTGTGCCTTTAGGCGCTCAGGGCTTTGTCCGGTGTAGCCTACTGTCCACATGCCGCTGTTGATTTCACGCAGGATATCTTCGATCAGCGGCTCGTCACCGTTCATCTCATAATTCATCACCAGCTCATTACCGAAGCCCAGCTTGCGGGCAAACAGATACATGATTTCGTGGTCTGGCTTAGATTCAAACAACGGCTCAATCACGCGGTCACGCCACTGAATGGAGCGGTTGGTGGCAGTGACACTACCGGTGGTTTCAAACTGGGTGGCCGCAGGCAACAGATAAACGCCGTCGTTGCGGTCATGCATGACAGCGGCAACCGTTGGATAAGGGTCAACGATGACCATCATCTCAAGCTTCTGCATGGCTTTCTGCATCTCGACACCACGGGTCTGGGAGTTAACCGCATGGCCCCAGTAGAACATCGCTTTCAGCGCAGTACGCTGAGAGATGTTTTCATCCTCTTCCAGCACACCGTCTACCCAGCGGGAAACTGTAATACCACTGGTGTACATCGGCTTGCCATCGGCGTACTCGGTGTCATCAAAACGGCCTTTAAGCCACTCGTAATCGACATCCCATACCTGCGCCCAGTGCTGCCAAGCCTCTTCCGCTAAGCCGTAATAGCCCGGCAATGAATCAGAACCCAGGCCCAAGTCGGTAGCGCCCTGTACGTTATCGTGACCTCGTAGAATGTTAGCGCCGCCACCGGATTTACCAATATTGCCCAGCGCCAGCTCAAGAATGCAGTAAGCGCGGGTATTGTTGTTACCGGTGGTGTGCTGGGTACCGCCCATACACCACACAACACAGCCAGGACGGTTGTCGGAAAGGCGTTTAGCCACATCGAACATGTCCGCCTCGGAAACCCCGGTGACATCCTCAACAACGCTAGGAGTGAACTGAGCCACTTCAGCGCGCACTTCATCCATACCGTAGACGCGCTGATTAATGTACTCGCTATCTTCCCAGCCATTTTCAAAGATGTGCCACAGCAGGCCCCAAATATAGGCCACATCTGAACCGGGGCGAATACGTACATACTTACTGGCTTTAGCAGCCGTGCGGGTAAAGCGCGGGTCGGCAACAATGATGTCGCAGTTATTGCGCTCTTTAGCAATCAAGATGTGCTGCATCGCCACCGGGTGGGCTTCGCTGGGGTTAGACCCAATAAACAGCATCGATTTGCTGTTATGCATGTCGTTGAGCGAGTTAGTCATCGCCCCGTAACCCCAGGTATTTGCTACGCCGGCAACTGTCGTCGAGTGACAAATACGCGCTTGGTGGTCGGTATTATTGGTGCCCCAAAGCGAAGCGAGCTTGCGCATCAGATACGCTTGCTCATTACTGAACTTCGCCGATCCCAGCCAGTAGACGCTATCCGGGCCGTGTTCATCGCGCAGTTCAAGCAGTTTGTCGCCGATCTCGTTAATGGCGTCGTCCCAGCTCATACGCTCCCACTCACCCGCCACCAGCTTCATCGGGTATTTGAGGCGACGCGTTGAGTGGCCGTGCTGGCGTAAAGAAGCGCCTTTTGCGCAGTGAGCGCCACGGTTAATGGGGTGATCGAAAGCCGGTTCTTGCTTCGTCCAAATGCCCTCTTGAACTTCTGCATAAACGCCACAACCTACGGAGCAGTGAGAGCAGATCGTGCGCTTGGTTTCTACCGGCGAATCCAATACTGGGGTTTTGTTGGCCGCTTCGGCGCGCTGCATCATCGGCGCTCCCATAAAACCAACGGCAGCAACGCCGCCCGTCGCGGCACCAGTCCGCTTAAGGAATTGGCGGCGGGAAATTCCCAGCCCAGAGGCTTTAGGGGTGTCTGTTTTGCGAGTTAAACGCATGGCAAATCTCCTGGCATTCCGCCGTCAGTCACGCAGAGAGGCGTAATACGCACGGACGTGGTCAGTCTCACGGTAGTTAACCGTTTGTTTTTCGTTTTCCACTGGGGCATTGTCAGCCTGTGCCAGAGTGACATGACCAACGGCTGCTGCCGCACCTGCAGCGGCGGTTCCCAACCCTACGGTTTTCATAAACCGGCGGCGCTCAGGATTATGTGATTTGTGCATGGGGTTCTCCTCTAGCATGCTTTTATGCAGGGTCTTTTTATGTAGTTTTTATACGGCGGCTTTGTTAAAGCTCAACAGTTAAAGCTCAACAATACGCACCGTCGTTTGGCCCGCATCAACCCTTAAGCGAGCCTGCTCACTCTCCATAAAAGCGCTACCCAACTGACCCAGCGCTGCATAGAAAGCAGTGTCTACCTGCCCCAGGTCGGCACAACAATTGGCCGCCCATGGGGCTAAATGTTGGCTAAAAAAATAGGCCTGTTCTTGGCTTTCGGCATCGATCAACATCGCCATGACTTCACATAGCGCTGCAAGGTGATCTTCTGGATCACGGGTATGCTCACTACGCACAAAACCAAGTACTTTTAAATCACGACGCAGCGCCACCAGCGCCGCTTCCATTAATTCGCCGTTGCGATACCAGGAGGCATAAGGCACCACCTCTCCCTGAATCACCCCCACCAAGTGATTAAAATGCGCACGCTGCAGTTGCTCTATGTGGGCCGCTTTTGCAGCTTCTGAGAGAGCCTTCCAGCACTCAGCTAAGCGACTGCCATCCTGATCAATGGAAAGATCAGCCAGCCACTCCAAAAGCTCTGCATCGGGTGCCTGACGTAATAGTGAAGCAAGCAGCCGGTATATATCGGCGCGTAGTGCATCCGCTTCTTTGAGCGTGGACAGTGCAGCATCCGTCATTGGCTTATACCTTCAGTTGCGCGTTTGGATCGCGAATCATGGTTTTCCAAACATCTTTTACCCGGCAGTCTTCGCACATTTCCAGGCGGATCATTGCCTCACCGGCAAAATAGGGGTGGTGGGCGAGCTTCTGTTTAATAGTAGCTACGGTACTGACGGTGGCAAACGGCTTACCGCAGTTGATGCATTCAAAGGCAGCCTCTTCGTGGCAAATGTGCCGCGTTGTACGCGCATCCGTCGCCAGGAAACCGGGCAGCAGGGTAATCGCGTTTTCAGGACAGGCCTGCTCACATAAACCACACTGCACACAGTCCGCTTCCAGAAAGCTAAGCGCTGGCTGGTCGGTGCCTGATTTCAAGGCTGGTGTCGGGCAGTTACTGACACAGGCATGGCACAGCGTACAGGCATTGCTATCGACCTGGATCGTGCCGTAAGCAGCACCGACCGGCAATGCCACTCGCTCACTACTGGGGCTTCCAAGCTCGGCCAAGCGCGCTAATACGCGGTTTAAACGGGCGCGTTTTTCGGGTTCTGGCAAGCTAAGCGGTGCCTCTGTCAGCGGCGTTAGCGCTGGCAGCGCATCCCGACCTGCACCATCGGCTATCTCGACCAGCTTTACGCGAGCGCAGTCATGACCCAGCGCCTCTAAGAGCGCATGAGCTTGAGCAACCTGATCAGTCAAAAAAGCGCTTAAGCGAGCAGGCATATTGGGGTGCAGTTGGATGCGCACTTCGGCAGCACCCGCAGCGAGCGCGGTAAGCCACTGGTCGTGACCCGCCGCGCCCAGCTCTTCTAACGGTGCGTCAATGACGTGACCTGCAGGGACTACGCCAGCTGCACGCTCAGCATCTTGTGAATCATGGGTAATAAAACGCAGCACCGGCATTTGGCCGCCCGCTTCGCGATAAGCACCCAGCCAGGTAGACAGCGTATCTTGTTGGCGGCGGGTTTCCGGTAAGCGAAATTCGATAGCACCGGTTGGGCAGGCGCTGGTGCAACTCCCAACGCCTTGGCAGAGATAAGGGTCAACCTCGATACGGGATTCAATCCGACCTTTAACGCTGGAAATAGCATCCGCCGGGCAAACATCCAAGCAGCGCGTACAGCCAATATTGCCGCTGGTGGAGTGAGCACATAAATCACTGTTGACTTGGAAGTAACGCGGCTTATCAAACTCACCCACTAGCCCTACAAAGCTATCGAGAGTTTCACTGCGCTGCTCAACGTCATGCCACTGCATAGTGACATAGCCAGGTGGCGGTAACTCCCAGCGCTGTGAATGCGTGGTCGCAGCAAGATCGAATATCAGATCAAAACCGTCACGCTCAATCAGTGCGCGGGCAAGATCAAGCGGCGTATCATCACTCTCAATAAGTACGCTGAAAGCACCTAAATAACCGTTGATACGCAGTTGGCTTAACTGATCGCTACTGAGCATCTGGGTAACTACCGGCTCACTGCCCCCAAGCGTATCGACAGGAGCAGGGCTTGGGTTGTGTTCAGCAGATTCAGCTAAAAGCAGTGTAAGCGATGCCAAGCCGCGCCCCTGGAGCGCGCGAGCAGCTGGATAAACGTCGTCGACCGACCCTATTAACAGCGCATGACCACGGCTGTGATAGGTCACATTGGCAGGCGTTAAATTAGCGGGCCAGGAGATACGCTGGCGTACCGTTTCCCGAGCCTCGGCATTACGCTGGTCGTCTATCGACGCCAGTTGGATTCGTTGGTTCATGCGCTCTCACGGTCAGTGAATAATTCTTATTATAATTTTGAATTGTCTAATTTAACTATTGTGGCATAACTATGCGCTAGAGCTAAGTTCAGCGTATGGCGAAATATGACATTTGCCAACCTAACAGCTGTCAACGCTGCCAACGATCATGTATTTTTAAAAACCTAACATATTGATTTTTATTATTTTAATATTGGCATCATGTTTTCGTCTTAGGGCCAGATAAATAATCAGACTGGTCGTCTAGAGCGATGTTTTTTTCACTGGCACCACTTTCAGCGTCAGGCGTTAAGGTTTCTTCCTCAACGGGAAGTTCGGACTCCGCCTCAGCTAACGACTTATCGACCGCCTCTTCCACTTTGTGCGTCCAACGGCGCAGTTTACCGGCAAGCTCCGAAGTCATGGGCTTTAAGAGCTTATTGTAGTCGGCATCATAATCATCCAAGCCGTCACGGACATTATAGTTGCCGGTAGCCCACAGCCGTTTCAGTGCTTGCCTGCGTAGCGGCCCACTTACCCCCGGTGCCATAAAAGCGCTGAAATCGCTGCCGGCTTCTAGCGTTTCAGGGTCAGGCAAGGTGTGATCCAGACTGCCAGGTTCTGGCTCAGGCGAGGTCGGTGCTTTTTCGTGTCCGGCGTCAGTAGTGACGTGAGCCTGCACCGTTTCACTGGATGTAGACACGGCTTCTGAAGACGTTAGCTCTAAAGATGTCTCTTCAACAGGCGCTTTAGACGCAGGGGGTGGCGAATCTTCCTCGCGGGCAACGTTGCGCTTAATCCGTGACCAGCGTTCTAAACGGCTCACTGCGGCTGCTCCTTGGTCGGGGTGTCTTTAGCACGACCCGCTCCTTTGCGTTTCTTCTTGCGCATTTCCACCGGCGCTTCGCCGTGGCGGGCAAGATAATTTTCCATCCACACCTCAATCGCCATCGGCATTGGCGCTTCCAACACCTGGCGCTCACCGTCCATCCAACCTGCCGCTACATCCTGACTAGCAGAGATGGCATCGGGTTTTGGTGTTTCTCCGCTAAAACCCGCCCGTACAAACAGACGCGGCGTTTTAGAGGTCAGATTAAAACGGTAAGCCGCCCGTTCGGTCATTGAAAGCTGCAGGTTAAGCACATGATCACCCTGATCACCTAGCGTAAGCTCAGCAATTCGCCACTGGGTCAGGGTAAACTGTTTCACCTGCTTTGCTTCAGCAACCAGGGTAATACTGATTGGGCGTAGGTTGTCACTCATAACATCAGTCCCTTTGCCTTGAACGGATTGCCGTTGAATAGGTAGACAAGTAAGCATCCCCAGCGCCATCATCGTCAACCCTGTCGTATTCTGTGAGGAGCATAGATGCCCGCCCTTCAGTTAAGCCGAGCTCGCTTACCGGCCACTACCGAGATCAGCATCGTTGATGAGTACGGCGATGCACGCCAGCAGGCAATTGCCGCTGAACGGGCAATGACTGTCTATCTCAACAAACGTGAAATCGTCACGCTGATGACACTGGGCGACGACCCGGAAGCCTTGGTCGTTGGCTATCTACGCAACCAGGGGCTGCTGCGTGCAGCGGAAGATTTACAGGCGGTGCAGGTCGACTGGTCGGTCGAAGCGGCCGTGGTGGTGACCCACCACTTACCAGAAGATTTGGAAACGCGTTTAAGCACGCGCACAGTGACCACCGGCTGCGGCCAAGGCACGGTATTTGGTAAGCTGCTTGATCAAACTGCGCTTACCGCACTGCCCAATACCCACCTAGCGCAATCCACCCTCTATCAACTGCTGCAAAACCTTAACGCCTATAATGAAACTTACCGCAGCGCGGGTGCCGTGCATGGCTGCGCGCTGTGCCGCCAAACCGAGGTGCTCGACTTTGTTGAAGATGTTGGGCGACACAATGCGGTAGATACGCTGGCTGGGCGCCAATGGCTTAAACAAGCCGACAGTGCCAATGCGGATATTTTCTATACTACCGGGCGACTGACATCTGAGATGGTGTTAAAAGTGGCACAAATGGGTATTAGCGTGCTGGTATCACGCTCAGGTGTTACGCAAAAAGGCGTTGAGCTCGCCGAGCGCTTTGGGGTGATGTTGATCGCCCGCGCCAAGGGCCGCCATTTTCAGGCTATCAATACCCAGAGCCGTTTAACGCTAGACGCTATTCCGCCGCGCCCATCCCATGCCCGTTCATCCAAAGAGGCAAGCTCATGATCCCCACTCAAGAACTCACCGGCATGATTCTCGCCGGCGGCGAAGGGCGACGAATGGGAGGCCGCGACAAAGGGCTTGAGCCATTCGCAGGTTTGCCACTCGTTGCTCATGTAGTGAAACGCCTTGAAGGCCAAGTAGCCGAGCTGCTGGTTAACGCCAACCGCAATGCCGACGCCTACCAATTCTTTGCTGACCGTGTGATTGCTGATCTCGCAATGGACGGTGCCGAAGGTGGCTTTAAGGGGCCATTAATGGGCATCTATAGCGGCCTGCGCGCGGCAAAAACCCCCTGGCTATTAGTGGCCCCCTGCGATTCCCCCGCCCTACCCGACGATTTAGTAGCGCGCATGGTGGCAGGTATTGCCTCAGATAATGGCGAGCATGATATCGCCGTAGCCTTTGACGGTGAACGGCTACACCCGGTGGTCGCGTTATTACGCACCTCACTCGCCGATGATTTGGCCGCAACGCTTGGCGAGGGCGAGCGCAAAATTGACCGCTGGTACGCCCGTCACGACTGGTGCAAAGTCGATATGTCGGACTGCCCGGAGGCTTTTGCCAACCTTAATACGGAAGAGGAGAAGCTAAGCCTGGAAAAAGTACTAATGGGAACTCCGAGCAAGGAGGTGAAATGACCCTCTCCTGCTTTGATCTAGGCGAACAGATGCTCAGCGTCGACGAAGCGCGCCAGGCGCTTGCCACTCTTATTAAGCACCCACTAGGCAGTGAGCAGATCCCTTTGGCGCAAGCCCATGGCCGCCGCTTGACGGCATCCGTTCAGGCGCCGATTAACGTGCCGCAAAACACTAATGCGGCGATGGATGGCGTGGCGTTAGCCTTACCCAGGGAAGGAGTGGGAGCCAAGCAAAACCATTGGCCACTGGCCGGTGAGGTGTTGGCCGGGCAGTATCGTCGCGAACGGGTGCCTGCCGGTTACTGTGTACGCATCACTACCGGTGCCCCCTTACCGCCGGGCACCGATACAGTGGTGATGAGTGAACAACTGCGCGAACCGCTAGATGAGCAGCCTGCACATGTGATCATTGAGTCTCCTGAGCTCCTCAAACACGGCCAACATGTTCGCCAAGCCGGTGAAGATATTGCCATTGGCGACACAGCACTGCCTGAAGGAGCACGGCTGGATGCGGCATCACTAGGGCTGTTAGCCTCATTGGGCTATGCCGAAATAAACGTGTACCAACGCCCGAAGGTAGCGATCTTCTCCACCGGCAATGAAGTTACTGCGCCTGGCGAGCCGCTACCCCAGGCAGGTATTTACGACGCCAACCGTTTTACGCTGATAGGTCTTCTCACAGAACAGGGCGCCGAGGTGATTGACCTGGGCATTCTGCCGGATGACTTGGTGGCGACCAAAATGGCCCTTGAGCAGGCCGCCCAGAAGAGCGATTTGGTGATCACTAGCGGCGGCGTATCGGTGGGCCAAGCTGACTTTACCCGCGCTGCTTTGGAGCAACTGGGCCGTTTAGCCTTCTGGCGCGTGGCGCTGCGCCCAGGGCGCCCAATGGTGTGTGGTTGGCTGGGTGAAACACACACGCCGTTTGTTGGCTTGCCCGGCAATCCAGTAGCGGTCATGGTAACCTTTCTACAGTTTGTTACGCCGCTGCTGGATCGGCTTCAGGGGCAGTCAGTCGCACCACCCCAGCGCCTTAATGCGGTTGCCGATAACACTTTAAAAAGCCGCTTCAAACGCACTGATTTTATTCGCGGCGTCTACCATACTGATGAGCAAGGGCAGTTACACGTGCGTAGCACCGGCGCCCAGGGGTCGGGTATTTTAACCTCGATGGTGGCTGCTAACTGTTTGATTGAGCTTGCCGATGACCAAGACGGCGCTCAACCAGGCGAGGTAGTCAGCATACAACCACTAACGGGATGGCGATGAGCGAGCAACGATCCGCACAACCACTTGACCAACAGCGGTCTCAATCGCTGACTGACCAGCAACTGATCGACGACTTTGGTCGGCGCATTAGCTACGTGCGTATTTCGGTCACCGATCGCTGCGATTTCCGCTGCGTGTACTGTATGAGCGAGGAGATGACGTTTCTGCCCCGCGCCCAGGTACTCACGCTGGAAGAGATCGCCATGGTCGCTCGCGCCTTCACTGAGCTTGGTGTTGAGAAGATTCGCCTCACCGGCGGTGAGCCGTTAGTGCGCCGCGGCATAGAGCAACTGGCTGATGAGATCGGTGCAATGCCGGGCCTCACAGACTTCACCATGACTACCAACGGTGCCAGCCTGCGCAAGCATGCCAAGCAGCTTTACACCAGCGGCTTACGGCGGTTGAATATCAGTCTTGATTCACTGGATGCCGAGCGCTTTAAGCAGCTAACCCGCACCGGCGATTTAGCCAAAGTGATCGATGGCATTCACGCTGCCAAAGAGGCTGGCTTTGAGCGTATTAAGCTCAACGCGGTGATCTTAAAAGGCCGCAACGACGACGAAGTAATCGACCTGGTCACCTTTGCCCGCCAGGAAGGTCTCGATATTAGTTTTATCGAAGAGATGCCGCTGGGCGATGTCTCCGATCACTCACGGGCGGAAACCTTCTACTCCAGCGATGATGTCCAGACCCTGATTGAGTCCCGCTACCCGCTGACGCCTACGACCGAAACCACCCCAGGTCCATCGCGCTACTTTAAAATGGCCGACAGCGACAGCCGCGTTGGGTTTATCTCCCCCCATAGCCACAACTTTTGCGATACTTGCAACCGCGTGCGCGTCACCGTGGAAGGTCGCCTGCTGCTTTGTTTAGGCAACGAGCACTCGGTGGATTTGCGCGCCGTGCTGCGCCGCCACCCCGGCAATATGCAGGCGCTGAAAGAGGCCATCATTAACGCTTTGCCACTGAAACCCGAGCGCCACCACTTCACCACTGATGGCGATGTCCAGGTGGTACGTTTTATGAATATGACAGGGGGTTAGTCGTTGGCAGCATCAGCAGGAACGGCAAAACTAAAAGTACCGGTGCATATCGTTACCGGTTTTCTTGGCAGCGGCAAAACCACGCTTATCCACAGCCTCATTGAGCAGAAGCCTGTGGATGAAAAGTGGGCCATCCTGGTTAATGAGTTTGGTCAAATCGGTATCGACCAAGCCATGTTTGACGCTCGCGATGACGTGGTCATCAAAGGCCTGCCCGGCGGCTGCCTATGCTGCCAGCTCGCCTTTGTGCTGCAAGCGGCACTGGTTAATTTATTGGCACGCAGCAAACCCGACCGGGTCATTATCGAACCCTCTGGTCTGGGCCATCCGGCGGGCCTATTAGATCTTCTGCGCGGAGAGGCGTTTGATAAGTTCGCTGAGGTGCGCGATGTGATTGCCACCCTCGACCCACGCCGTCTTGACGACCCTCGTGCTCGGCAGCACGACACCTTTCGTGACCAGCTCGATATGGCCGATGCGGTAGCGCTCACCATGCTGGATCAAAGCACGCCAGAGCAGTTATCGGCTGCCAACAACTTTGTGGCGCAGCGCTGGCCGCCACGCAAATGGGTGCAGGAAGCACCTCAAGGCGAACTGCCCATTTCACTATTAATCCAGAGCGGCCATCATGCCGCCGCAGGCGCTATAAGCATACCCACCAACCATCAACAGTTGGCCGCAGCACCCAGCCTAAAAGGCTCATTTTTCGACTTCCCTCCCCCGCCAGGCAAACCACAGCGCGAAACCGGCACGGCGCTCGGCTATACCAGCACGGGTTTACGCTGGCATCCGAGCGATCAATTCGACCTGGATCAGCTGGCCGCCTACTTAGCAGAGCTACCCAGGGAAGCGCGCATTAAAGGCGTGTTCCATACCAATCATGGCTGGAAACGCCTTAATCGCATGGAGGGTACGTTAAGCGTTGAAAGCTGTGTTTGGCGGCAGGATTCTCGCCTGGAAATTATCTTGCCCGATACATTAAATGTTCCCCATACTGACCTTGAAGCACGCATGATGGGCCTAGCATGCTAATGAGTGTTAATCGCTAAGCATCAATGTTTCAAATGCCTCAGCCGTGACGGGATGTCCAAATAGATAACCTTGATAAGCATGGCAGTCGTGTGCCAAAAGCCACGCCTGCTGCGCTTCGCTTTCTACGCCCTCGGCGATTACTTCCAGGTTAAGGCTCTCTGCCAACGCAATCGTACTCTCCACAATGGCCGCATTAGCCTGGCTTTCGAGCACCTGCTGTACAAATGATTGATCAATTTTTAATTGATCCAGCGGCAGCTGAGCCAAATAAGCAAGCGATGAGTAGCCAGTGCCAAAGTCATCGAGCGAAAAGCGCACTCCTTTTGCCTTGAGGTGCAGCATTTTTTCGCGAGCATCATCACGCGCTTCCACAAACAGTGATTCAGTCACTTCAAGCTTTAAGCGATTGAGAGGAGCTTGGGTACGTGCAAACACGCCTTCGACGCGCTTTAAAAAGTTCTCATCACGGAACTGCATCGGGCTGATATTTACCGACACCGTTAACCCACTAAATCTAGGGCTCTTGGCCCAACGAACCAACTGATAACAGGCATCTTCCAATACCCATTCACCCACATCGTTGATCAGCCCATTACTTTCTAGCAATGGAATAAATTCACCTGGCGACACCATCCCGCGCTCGGGGTGCTGCCAGCGCAGTAGTGCCTCTACGCCTGTTATCGTTCCTAGATGGTTTACCTGAGGCTGGTAATAGAGCTGCCACTGTTTATCTGCAAGTGCTTGGCGCAAGTCAGCTTCAAGCTTCACATGAGCCAACAGGGCCGTTTGCATTTCAGGGTCAAAAAAGCACACGCTATGGCGACCATTACTTTTTGCTTGAAAGAGCGCCATATCCACTTGCTGCAAATAATCATCCACCTTGTGCAGACTGTCTGCCAGGATGGTAATACCGATACAGCCAGTAACCTCAATGCTCTCCTCAGCTAGAATGATAGGCTTGCCAAGCTGCGTTAATAATTTATGAGCAATGCCTTCGGCGAGCTGAGCAGTTTGTGCTGGACTACTATCAACACCTTCAATTAATACCGCAAACTCATCGCCACCTAAACGCGCTAAGGTATCCGTATCCCGCAGCATTTGGCCTAACCTTCGCGCCACACCTTGCAGTAACTGGTCGCCGTTGTAGTGACCCAAGGTGTCATTGATCTGCTTAAAGTTATCTATATCGATAAATAACAGCGCACCGCAGCGCTGATGGCGCTGTAGCTCTTTTAGCGCAGCTTCCATGCGATCCATAAATAGCCGACGATTGGCGAGTCCTGTTAACGGGTCATAAAAGGCTAATTGATGTATCTCCTGCTCAGCAGCTTTTCGCTCACTAATATCGCTCATCGTGGCGACGTAATGGGTAAGCACTCTCGTTGGGCTGTATACGGCGCTAATGGTTAACCACTCAGGAAAAAGCTCACCATTTTTGCGCTTATTCCAAATCTCACCCTCCCAATTACCGGTTTTGGCAATACGCTTCCATAAGCGCCTATAAAATGCGTCATTATGGTAACCCGAACTAAACATCCGCGGATTTTTACCGATGAGATCGACTTCATCGTAGCCAGTAATTCGCTTAAAGGTGTCATTCACCTTGATAATTGACCCTTGTGCGTCGGTAATCAGAATCCCTAAATGCGTTTGAAACGCAGCAGCAGCCACTTGTGCTTCGGCACGGGCTTCTTCACGCTCTTCTATACGCTGCTGTAATTGATGGGCTAATGCTAAGCGGTTGAGATAATGGCGCACTCCCCAGGCACCTAGCAGCGTAATTACCCCCATGACCAGTAATAAAATCAACACCCGCTGCCGCCAGCCCGACAACAATTCATGTAGATCAATACCCACCACCGCCAACATGGGATATTCACCTACCCGCTGCATATGGAACAGTCGCTCACGTCCATCAATGGGCGATAGCGCTTTGAATGACCAAAAAGACTCTCCGCTCACTACTCCTTGTAACGCTTGAGAATTCTCAACTTTCATGCCGATGGAAAAGCGATCACTTGCAGGGTGTCTAGCAATTAACTTCGAATCAGAATCGACCAGTGCAATGCTTTCGCCGTCATACACGTGCATTTGTTGTAATGCATCGGCAAAGATGCTTGGAACAATGCTAGAGATAACCAAACCCGCAAAGTCACCACTTGAGGTATCTAACCGCCTACCATGGTACAAATAATAAGCTTGATCTCTGGCAGACCAATGTAGCGGAGTAATTATTTCCTGCTGACCACCTTGCTTAAAAGCGTTAAAAAACCGCGTATTGCTAATATCACTCCCTGCATTATGGTTATTGCTACCTCTCGCCAACACTCGACCATTAGGCCCCAGCACGGCTATTTCATCCGTCATAGGCACATATAAAGTAAGATTTTCTAATACCTGCTGAAGGGCCTGAGAATTGCTAGTATCGGACACCCCCTGCATGGTTATTAGCTCATCAAGGCCAAATAGCGCCTGACCACTTTGCGCAAATACGCCTTTTGCCCACTCGGTGACGACATTGGCACGCGCTGTAATCTGCGACTCGGCAGACTCGATTTCCTGCTTATACTGTTCACGAAGTAACCAGCCAAACAGCAACATGGTGATGATAAGTGCCAGCAGGTAAAGCGCTATTACTTGCCACCGCTGTTGGTGGTAGCTTTTGCCTGCCTTTAAAGCTTCATTATTTACATCAGTCGTAATGATAGACATCGCAGAAAAGCCTTATTCAGGCGCCTTACCAGGACACCTGATACAGTGTAAAAAAGGAACCAGAAACGCCACACCACGCTCGCGGACACATAACTTATGCGATATTGACGCGGTGCATTTGTGATGTATATCAGTTTTTCTCGCGGGTGATTGGTTAAAAAGCGTGACGTTACCTATTGATTGTCTATTTACCAAGGAGTGTTATGGCATCGCTAGGGCAAATGAGCGACTACGAAATACGCTTAATCCGCATTTTTAAAACGGTCGTTGAGTGTGGCGGCTTCACCGCTGCAGAGACAACGCTTGGTATTAGCCGCTCGGCGATTAGCCAACATATGAATGATTTAGAAGGACGGCTGGGCTTTTCCCTCTGCCAGCGTGGCCGGGGTGGCTTTAGCTTAACCGAAGAGGGAAAAGAGATTTATCAGGCGGGTTTAACACTGCTTACCGCACTGGAAACGTTTAAAAGCGATGTTAACGCCCTGCATCAAACCATTAAGGGCGAGCTGAATATCGGTATCACCGATAATCTAGTAACGCTGCCCGCCATGCACGTTACCAATGCGCTCGCCGAGCTTAGCGCGCCGGAGCATGAGGTGACGCTACATATTCACATGGAGCCCTCTGACGCTGTTATTCGAGGTGTGATGGATGGTCACCTGCATGTTGGGGTAGTGCCCGCCGTCAACCTGCCCACTAGTTTAGAAACCCGACATCTATACGACGAGCCATCGTATCTTTATTGCGCCGTAGGGCATCCGCTGTTTGCTGAACGAGATGAAGTGCTCCTTTTTTCTGACATCGCCCCCTACCCGGCTATTTCGCCGCGTTATCCGCTGCCTTTTGAGGCACGCCAAGCCCATGATGCGCTCAGCCTGCGTGCTTCCGCATCAGATCGCGAAGGTGCCGCCTTTTTGATCCTCACCGGGCGTTTTATAGGCTTTCTACCAGAACATGTCGCCGCTCAGTGGGTGGCAGCGGGCAAGATGCGAGCCCTGCATATTGCCACGCAGCACTACCGTATTCCCTTTGTGCTGATCACCCGCCACGACCGCCGGGCCAACCGAGTGGTGGATGCATTCCTGAGCTTAATCAAAAGTAATTAACGAAAAACCCGGCATGAGGCCGGGCTTAAACCGTAACGCCATTTTTACTTTCCTAGCGTTGCTTGTTACGTTTTTTAGCGTGGCTTGTTACATTTTTTAGCGTGGCTTGGTTGCCTCGCTGGCCATGATCGGTGCGGGTCCCGCCTGGGGAGACGAAGCCAACACTTGGCTTGCCACATAGTAAACAATCGCACCCAGCGCCGAGCCGGTGAACCAGCCGTAATCGTAGAACCAGTTCATCGTTCCCGTTACTAGTGAGATCAACGTGAGTAGCACCGGCACGCCAAAGGCGATAAAACCAGCCATGTTCACCGCAGGGTAGGCTTGGTTATCCATATACAGGCTAGGGATATCAAGGCGCTGCTTTTTAATCAAAAAATAATCGACCGCCATAATGCCGGCGATAGGACCAAGCAGGCTTGAGTAGCCAAGCAGCCAGTTCGAATACATCTGTTCAAGTGATACGCCGGGAGGAATTACCCCCGCTTTTTGCAAAAGATCGTAGCCCATCAATAGTACCCCCACCGCACCGGTCATCAGTACGCCGCGGGTCTGATTGATCAACTTGGGGGCAATATTTTGGAAGTCATTGGTAGGAGAAACAATATTCGACGCAGTATTGGTCGAAATGGTGGCAATAATGATTAACAGCATTGCCATCACTACCCAGAAGGGACTGTCGATATAGCCGATCAAACGCACCGGGTCAGCAACGGTTTGACCCACTAGCGTCTCAGACGCCGCGGTTAACACCACACCGAGGGCGGCAAAGAAGAACATCGTCAGCGGTAAACCGATTATCTGGCCAGCAATTTGATCCTTTTGACTTTTCGCAAAGCGACTGAAATCAGGAATATTAAGTGACAGCGTGGCCCAAAACCCCACCATGGCGGTTAAGCCAGCAAAGAAGTAGCCATACACCGACGCGCCTTCAGGACGTGACGGCGGCTGCGCCAGCAGCTCGGTCATTGACATATTCGGCCACGCCCACATCATCAGCCCAATGCCTACCGCCAACAGTAACGGCGCAGCTAGTGTTTCCAACCACTTAATCGATTCTGCCCCACGAATTACCACGTAGAGATTCATCGCCCCGAAAACAAAGAAGCCAATCACTTCCCCCACGCCGCCAAGTGCCGCCCAGGCGGGAATCAACTCAGACAACAGCAAGTGAATCGCCAACCCGCCAAACATGGTTTGAATACCGAACCAGCCGCAGCCCACCAGCGCACGTACTAGGCACGGCACATTCGAGCCCAAAATACCGAAGGATGAGCGCAATACCACCGGAAAAGGAATACCGAACTTAGTACCGGGAAAAGCATTCAGCGTCAGTGGAATCAGTACGATCACGTTGGCGAGCAAGATGGCAAAGAGCGCCTCTCCCACGCTTAAGCCAAAATAAGCGGTTAACACCCCGCCCAGCGTATAGGTGGGTACACAAATCGACATTCCTACCCACAGCGCTGCAATGTTCCACTTGCTCCACGTGCGCTCACTTGCCTGGGTAGGTGCAATATCGTCATTGAAACGAGGACTCTCACGCACGTCGTCCTCAACATGGAGTTCAATCAGCCCCTCTCTGTCTACCATCTGGGTTCTTGAGCCTGTCATTTTATTCTCCTCAGCAGCGACATTGCCGATCGCATTCACGGGTTCAGCTTTCGTTGCAGCAATAAACATGCCTAAAAACACCGCATGACGGATAACTTATTGAACAAAAAGCTGACTTAATCGACAGATAGGCAGTCACCGCACCCTCAATTGTTATTGTGTTTTTGAACGCGACGTAAGACCACTAAAAACCTTAGCTGGTTAAAAAAATAACGCACCAAAAAGATACAAAAAAAATCATTTAAAACCCCACATCAACTTCACAAACTGTTGATTTATAAAAATATAAAAAAATCACCAAACATGTGCACGTATTCACCAAATCAGTAAAAACAGGCTCTTTAAAAAACAAAAACATATAAAATCAACAACTTAATATCACATTCAACGGTAGATAAAAAATCCTTGAAAAGAGACGGCATAAAGGACTATGTTCAAAAAGCTGTCAAACATGACAACTTTCAACATAACAATAAACACTCGGCTTTAACGCCGGTGTCATCACACGCCAAGTGACCGTCATCACACTCATAAATATTAGCGATTAGTGTTTTAACTTGCCGTGATGCGCTAGCCAATGGTGAGCGCGTATGACACGAGAGGGCTTTTTATGCAGAAGATGAAAATCGGCCTGATTCAAATGGGCCTGAAAACCAGTACCGACTTAGAACCCGCTGCCATTCGAGACGCGATGAACGAAGCGCATCTGCCGCTGATCAAGCAAGCCGCCGAACAAGGCGTGCAGGTGCTGTGCTTCCAGGAAGTGTTCAATCAGCCCTACTTTTGCCCCAGCCAGGACAGCAAATGGTACGCCGCTGCCGAGCGGGTGCCGGAAGGCCCCACCTGCCAGATGATGCAGAAGCTCGCGGCTGAGCACCGCATGGTGATCATCGTCCCTATCTATGAAGAGACCGAGACCGGCGTTTACTACAACACGGCGGCAGTATTCGACGCTGACGGTAGCTATCTAGGCAAATACCACAAGACACACATTCCCCAAGTGGCTGGCTTTTGGGAAAAATTCTTCTTTAAGCCGGGCCAATCCAACTGGCCAGTGTTCGATACCGCCTACGGCAAGATCGGCGTGTATATCTGCTACGACCGTCACTTCCCCGAAGGCTGGCGAGCACTGGCCCTTAACGGTGCCGAAGTCATCTTCAACCCCTCCGCCACCGTGGCCGGGCTATCCCAATATTTATGGGAGCTTGAACAGCCCGCCTCGGCCGCCGCTAACGGCTGCTTTATCGCTGCCATCAACCGCGTCGGCAGCGAAGCGCCTTGGAATATCGGCGATTTTTACGGCTCCAGCTATATCGTCAACCCACGCGGCAAAATCGAAGCCCAGGCCAGCGAAACCGAAGACGAGCTGCTGGTACACGAGATCGATTTAGACATGGTGCGCGAGGTACGCAACAACTGGCAGTTCTTCCGTGACCGCCGCCCGGAAACCTACACCCGTTTAACCGACGGCGAATAAGCCCCTCAGTCAATTACCCCAGGAGTGAACCATGAGTTTATTGATCAAGGGCGGCACCGTCGTCACCCACGCCGACACTTACCGCGCTGACGTGCTCTGCGTCGATGGAAAAATCCACGCCATTGGCACCGATTTAGACGTGCCGGAAGGCTGCGAGATCGTCGATGCCAGCCACCAATTGGTGATGCCCGGCGGCATCGACCCCCACACCCATATGCAGATGCCGTTTATGGGAGCGGTGGCCAGCGAAGATTTCTACACCGGCACCGCCGCCGCCATGGCAGGGGGTACCACGACCATCATCGACTTCGTGATTCCCAGCCCCGGCCAGTCGCTGCTGGAAGCGTTTAACACCTGGCAAGGTTGGGCCGAAAAAGCCGCCACCGACTTCGCTTTCCACGTGGCGATTACCTGGTGGGATGAGAGCGTCAAAGAAGAGATGGGGACGCTGGTGCGGGACCACGGCGTTAACAGCTTCAAGCACTTTATGGCCTACAAGGGCGCGATCATGGCCACTGACGATATCCTGGTGGAGAGTTTTTCCCGCTGCCTGGAGCTGGGCGCGATTCCCACCGTACACGCGGAAAACGGCGAGCTGGTCTACCACATGCAGCAAAAGCTGCTCGCCCAGGGGATGACCGGGCCAGAAGCGCACCCGCTTTCTCGACCGCCTCAGGTGGAAGGCGAAGCCGCCAGCCGGGCGATTCGTATTGCCAGCACCCTGGGTGCACCGGTTTATTTGGTGCACGTTTCCACCAAGGACGCGGTGGACGAAATCGCCTACGCCCGACAGCAGGGCCATCCGGTGTTTGGCGAGTGCTTAGCGGGCCATCTAGTGATCGACGATAGCGTTTATCAAAACCCGGACTGGGCGACTGCCGCCGCCCATGTGATGAGCCCGCCCTTCCGACCCAAAGGCCATCAGGAAGCGCTTTGGCACGGCCTTCAATCCGGCAACCTGCAAACCACCGCCACCGACCACTGCTGCTTCTGCGAAGAGCAAAAGGCCGCAGGGAAAGATGACTTCACCAAAATCCCCAACGGCACCGCCGGCGTGGAAGACCGCTTGGCCGTGCTGTGGGACGAAGGCGTGAATACCGGCAAGCTCTCGCCCCAGGAGTTCGTCGCAGTCACCTCTACCAATACCGCCAAAATCTTCAACCTCTACCCGCGCAAGGGGGCGATCCAAGTGGGCTCCGATGCTGACATCGTGGTGTGGGACCCTAACGGCACCCGCACCATTTCCGCTAAAACCCACCATCAGAACGTCGACTTCAACATCTTCGAGGGCAAAACGGTGCGCGGCATTGCCCGCCATACCATCAGCCAGGGCAAGTGGACATGGCGGGACGGTGAACTCCATGCCGAACGCGGCGCAGGACGCTACTTGGAACGCCCCGCCTACCCCGGCGTGTTCGAGCTGCTCGCAAAACGTGCCGAGCTGAATGCCCCCGTGGCGGTCACTCGCTGAGCCTAGCCCCACAAAGAACAGACGCCCCACGAAGAACAGAACGATCCAGAAGGACCAGGGAGAAACGACCGTGACCCATTCACTTGATCATCTGCCCAGCGCAAAAGAGGTCGGCACCTACGACCCAGCGACGCTGGCAAGCAACTTCAGCGACCTGCATCCGCCGCTGACGCCGCGCCAGGCCATCATCGAAAGCCAGCGCTGCCTGTACTGCTATGACGCGCCCTGCGTCGAGGCCTGCCCGTCGGACATCGACATTCCCAGCTTCATCCGCCAAATCAGTGACAACAACATTAATGGCGCAGCAGAAACCATTCTGGAAGCCAATATCCTCGGCGGCAGCTGCGCCCGGGTGTGCCCCACGGAAATCCTTTGCGAACGCAGCTGCGTGCGTAACCACGACGCCGAGTGCCAGCCGGTGCTGATCGGTTTGCTCCAGCGTCACGCTACCGATCACATGCAGTTCGATAGCCACCCCTTCAAGCGGGCCGCCAGCACTGGCCGCCATGTTGCCGTGGTGGGCGCGGGGCCTGCGGGCCTCTCCTGCGCTCATCGCTTGGCCATGCTGGGCCACCAGGTCACCCTCTTCGAGGCCGAGCAAAAGCCTGGCGGGCTCAACGAGTACGGCATTGCCCGCTACAAGATGACCGACGATTTTGCCCGCAAGGAAGTCGAGTTCCTGCTGGACATTGGCGGCATCGACCTACAGTACGGTCAACGCCTTGGCGATAACCTCACCCTCGACAACCTGCGCCAGCAGTGCGACAGCGTATTCCTGGGTTTGGGGCTGGGGGCTAGCCGTACGCTGGGGCTAACCGGCGAGGATGCACCGGGTCTGATGCCTGCGGTGGACTACATCAAAACCCTGCGCCAAACCGATGACCTGGGCAGCCTGGCCGTGGCCAAGCGCTGCATCGTGATTGGCGCTGGCAATACCGCCATCGATATGGCCACGCAAATGTCGCGTCTGGGGGCCAAAGAGGTCACTCTGGTGTATCGACGTGGCACTGAGGCGATGTCCGCCACCGACCATGAGCAGGAGATCGCCAAGGCCAACGGCGTGCGTATGATCACCTGGGCACAGCCCGATGAGATCTTGCTAAATGAGCAAGGGCAAGTGGCAGGCATGCGCTTTGCCAACACCGCTGAGCGGGAAGGCCGCTTAGCCGTCACGGGCGACACCTTTGAACTCGCCGCCGATGCTATTTTCACTGCCATTGGCCAAGGTTTCCAAGCCGACAGCCTACGCGATGCAACCGCCTCAGAACTCGCCCGCGAAGGTGAACGCATCCACGTTGATGAAATGTTCCAAACCTCACTGCCCAACGTGTATGCCGGTGGCGACTGCGTCAAACCCGGCCAGGACCTCACCGTGCAAGCAGTACAGCACGGCAAGCTGGCCGCCCACGCCATCCATCAAGCGCTCGCCGCCCAGCAGGAGGCCGCATGAACACCACACCTTTCAACACCCTCTCTTTTCCAGGCAAGAAACATAGCGGCGACAGCGTGGTGAACGGCGTCGATCTGTCGGTGAACTTTGCCGGTATCAAAGCCCCCAACCCCTTCTGGCTGGCCTCGGCCCCGCCTACCGACAAAGCCTACAACGTGGTGCGCGCCTATGAAGCGGGCTGGGGCGGCGTGGTATGGAAAACCCTTGGCGAAGAGCCCGCGGCGGTGAACGTCTCCTCCCGCTACTCGGCCCACTACGGCAAAAACCGCGAGGTGATCGGTTTCAACAATATCGAGCTGATTACCGACCGTTCGCTGGAGATCAACCTTCAAGAGATCACCCAGGTGAAGAAGGATTGGCCGGACCGGGCGCTGATCGTCTCCATCATGGTGCCCTGCAACGAGGAGGCCTGGGCGTATATCCTGCCGCGGGTGGAAGCCACCGGCGCAGACGGCATCGAGCTCAACCTGGGCTGCCCCCACGGCATGCCGGAACGCGGCATGGGCGCGGCGGTGGGCCAAAACCCGGATTTGATCGAAAAAGTCACCTACTGGTGTAAAAAGCACTACTCCAAGCCGGTCATCGTCAAGCTCACCCCCAACATCACCGATATTCGCGTGGGCGCCCAGGCGGCACTGCGAGGCGGCGCTGATGCAGTCTCGTTGATCAACACCATCAACTCCATTACCAGCATCGACCTGGACAACATGGTCGCCAAACCCACCGTGGGCCATCAGAGCACCCACGGCGGCTACTGCGGCAGCGCGGTGAAACCCATCGCCCTGAACATGGTGGCAGAAATTGCCCGAGACCCAGCCACGCCCACGCTGCCCATTTCAGGCATTGGCGGGATTTCCACCTGGCGGGATGCGGCGGAATTCATCGCCCTGGGCGCGGGCAGCGTGCAGGTGTGCACCGCTGCCATGCTCAACGGTTTTCGCATTGTTGAAGAGATGAAAGATGGCCTCTCCCGCTGGATGGCGGAAAAAGGCTACGACTCCATCGAAGCGTTTTCCCGCAAGGCGGTGCCACAAACCACCGACTGGAAGCACCTGGACATCAACTTCAAGACCATCGCCCATATCGACCAGGACCTGTGCATCGAGTGTGGCCGCTGCTATATCGCCTGCGAGGACACCTCCCACCAGTCGATTGCCAAGCTCACCGAGCAAGACGGCGCGCGCCGCTACGAGGTCATCGAAGACGAGTGCGTGGGCTGCAACCTTTGCCAGATCACCTGCCCGGTGGAAAACTGCATCACCATGGTGCCTCAGGAAACCGGCAAGCCCTTCCTCGCTTGGGATGACGACCCGCGTAATCCTTTCCGTGTCGCTTCCTAAGCACCGTTTTAAACAATCATCACAGCAGCTCCGCCCTCAATCATTGAGGGCGGTCGCGTTTTGCGCAACATGCTGTTCCAGCACCCATTAACGACACGTCACATTTTTCCTTGAGAATATGAGAAAATATCGCATATAGAATATTTTCTCATAAAAGGAATTAGCATGAAGTCTCAGGTGATTACCGCACGATTCGCAACTACCGCTGCTGCTACGTTATTGCTTACAGCCGTTAGCGTCGCCCAAGCCAGCCAGCGCATTGCCACGTTCGATTTAGGCAGTCTGGATACGCTGGATGCGTTAGGTTTAAGCGAGCAGGTGGTAGGTGTGCCCAAATCCAGCCTACCGGACTATCTGGAGCAGTATGCAAACGATGAAGTCACCGATATTGGCGGCCTACGCTCACCAGACATCGAAGCGTTGACCGATAGCAAACCGCATTTCATTCTCTTTACTGGGCGGCAAGGCGACTGGCAACGCGAGCTCGAGGTTATTGCCCCTACTCTTAATACCAGCCTACAAGGCGACGACTATTTAACGTCATTTGACGATAACGTTCGCCAACTGGCGACGCTGTTGCACGCAGAAGAGCGCGCAGAAGAGGCGCTTAAAGTGCTTCACGCTGACATTGCAAACAAGCGCGACGCCTTAAGCGATGCACCCAGCACGCTAGTGGTGACGCACAACGGCGGTAACCTGATGTTAAACCAGCACTCTGTGGTTCACGACGTACTGGGCGTAGCAGCACTTGAGATGCCCGATAGCGTGATATCAGAAACCCGCGGTACGCGTACTTTCACACCGCTATCAGCTGACGCCATTGCCGAAATCGATCCGGAAGTTGTACTGGTCATTGACCGCAGCGCCGCCATTGGCGATGAACCCGCTGAAGCTGATGCGTTAACCCAAATGCTCTCAGATGCAGGTGCGGTAAATACCCGGGTCATTATGCTGACCCCTGCGCTATGGTATCTCTCTGGTGGTGGCCTGCAGAGCCTTCCGCTGCAGATCGAAGAAGTGACCAGCGCCTTGGTAGCACAACCATAATTCACTGGGGTATTTTGCTCGTCTCAGGCAATTTTAAGCCTGGGACATTGCCCTTTTGGTGCATGTCTATGAAAACCGCACCATTTCTACGTTGCATTGCACAACAATCGATAACAGGCTTTTCTCCTGCCATTACCATTACTTTTAACAACCCATTGAAAGATGGATGTTTACTGCAATTTGTTAGGCGTATTGGCATACAAGCTGCAGCATGCTAATCACCTGAGCCAACGTAGGTTCAGCTCAGAACGATTAGTAAACAGACAACGGCGTCTGCAATGGTCTTCACTTAATTAAGTGAGGACTTAATTGCAGACGCCGTTTTTGCGTTTAAAAAGACGTTTTCAAACGACGCTTTAAAAGACAGGTAACGTGCAATGAGCAAAAAAATCTCTCACTCTCCAGAACGTCGCCACTTTCTCAAAAGCTCCGCGACTGTTGTCGGTGGCTCGGCACTGCTTAGCAGCTTGCCGGTTAGCTGGGCTTTCGCGAATGGAACACCGGAAACGACTGCCGCAAAGTTAGGATTTATTGCCCTGACTGATGCCGCGCCGCTATTTGTTGCCGATGAAAAGGGATTTTTCGCCAAGCATGGCATGACCAATGTGGAGGTGCTTAAACAGTCCTCCTGGGGCACTACCCGTGACAACCTAGTGTTGGGCTCACAGCGAAATGGCATTGATGGAGCGCATATTCTAACGCCGATGCCTTATTTAATGAGCGCGGGGGCCATTACACCCAATAACCACCCCGTACCGATGAACGTTTTGGCGCGCTTAAACCTTAACGGCCAATGTATCTCGGTGGGCAGTGAGTACGCCGATTTAGAGGTAGCGCTGGATACGAGTGAATTCGCCCAGGCGCTAGCCACTAAACGCAGTGGTGGTAACGAAGTGAGTGCCGCCATGACATTCCCTGGTGGCACCCATGATATGTGGATTCGCTACTGGATGGCAGCGGGCGGCATCGACCCTAACCGCGATATTTCCACGATCACCATTCCGCCAGCTCAAATGGTTGCCAATATGCGCGTAGGCAGCATGGATACTTTTTGCGTCTGTGAGCCGTGGAACCATCAATTGATTAATCAGGGCATCGGCTATACCGCCAACACCACTGGCGAACTCTGGAACGACCACCCAGAGAAAGCCTTCGCCATGCGTAGCGACTACGTGGAAGCCAACCCCAACGCCACTAAAGCGCTCATGATGGCCATTATGGAAGCCCAGATGTGGTGTGAAGACACCGCAAACCATGAAGAGATGGCACAAATTTGCTCTCGCCGCCGCTGGATTCACGCTCCCTATGCTGACCTGATCGACCGTATTCAAGGCAACTTTGATTACGGCACTGGCCGTGTGGTGGAAAATCATCCTCACATGATGCGCTATTGGGACAAACACGCTTCCTACCCATACAAAAGCCATGACCTTTGGTTCCTGACTGAGAACAAGCGCTGGGGCTACCTCCCCCAGGATTTTGACAGCGCCGCACTGATAGAGCAGGTCAACCGTGAAGATCTGTGGCGTGAAGCTGCAGATGCGCTAGGCGTTGCCTCTGCCGATATTCCTGACACCACTTCTCGAGGCGTCGAGACGCTGTTTGACGGCAAGGTATTCGATCCCGAAAACCCACAAGCCTACCTCGATAGCCTCGAGATAAAGGCATTGGCTTAACCCGCCGCGCTTGGGAGACTCACAATGAACACATCAACACGCTCTGAAACACTGGCCAAGCCGCTGCTAAGCGTTGGGCCCCCACTGACCCGTCTACGCGATACGCTGGTGCAAAAAGTGCTGCCGCCGGTGGTAATCCTGGCGCTGCTAATGGGGCTTTGGGAAATACTCTGCTCGTCGCCAACCGCCGCGCTGCCCGCGCCGTCCCAAGTCATTAGCGACACCTGGGAGCTCATCGTTAACCCATTTTACGACTATGGAGGCAATGACAAAGGCATGGGCTGGCAGATATTAGCCAGCCTGGAGCGTGTCGCTTACGGTTACCTGTTGGCCGTGGTGGTAGGCATTAGTTTAGGCGTATTGGTGGGTCAGTCGACCTGGGCGCTACGCGGGTTAGATCCGGTGTTTCAGGTGCTGCGCACCGTGCCCCCACTCGCCTGGTTGCCTATCTCACTGGCTGGTTTTCAGGACAGCACGCCATCGGCGATTTTCGTCATCTTTATTACGGCTATCTGGCCGATCATCATCAACACCTCCGTGGGGGTGCGCAATATCCCTGAAGATTACCGTAACGTGGCGCGGGTCATTCGCTTAAACGGTGCGGAGTACTTTACGCGCATTATGTTGCCTGCTGCTGCACCTTATATTTTCTCCGGCCTGCGGATCGGCGTTGGGCTTTCGTGGCTGGCAATAGTGGCCGCTGAAATGCTCATTGGCGGTGTCGGCATTGGCTTCTTTATCTGGGATGCCTGGAACGCCTCCATGCTCAGCGACATTGTGCTCGCCCTGATATATGTCGGTATTGTCGGCTTTTTCCTCGATCGCATCGTGGCATTTATCGGCAACCGCGTTACCCGCGGCACCACTCAAAGTTAATCGAAGGGAGTTTTGATCATGGCGACACACTACCTAAGCGTCGAGCAGGTCGAAATGACCTTTGCAACCAAAGGTGCGACCACTAACGTTTTAAAAGATATTAACTTAGCCGTTGAACGTGGCGAATATATCTCCATTATCGGCCACTCAGGCTGCGGTAAGTCGACCCTGTTAAACATCATTGCCGGATTAACCGAATCCACTTCGGGCGCTGTTATACTTGATGGCAAAGAGGTTAATGCCCCAGGGCCGGATCGCAGCGTGGTGTTTCAAAACCACTCGCTACTGCCCTGGTTGACAGTCTATGAAAACGTCTCGCTGGCCGTTAACAAAACCTTTGCTCGTAGCAAAAGCAAAGCAGAGCGGCATGAGTGGGTGCTTAAAAACCTGGAGATGGTCGGCATGTCTCATGCGCTAAACAAGCGCCCCGCAGAGATTTCCGGAGGCATGAAGCAGCGAGTGGGTATCGCCCGGGCGATTTCAATGGAACCCAAAGTGCTGCTGCTGGATGAGCCGTTTGGCGCACTGGATGCGCTCACCCGCGCTCACCTTCAAGAAGAAGTGATGCGCATTCAGGACGAACTAGGCAATACGGTGATTATGATTACTCACGATGTAGACGAAGCGGTGTTGTTGTCTGACCGTATCGTGATGCTGACCAACGGGCCCTCGGCACGCATCGGTGAGATTCTGGATATCGACCTGCCGCGCCCACGCAATCGTATTGAGCTGGCGGATAACCCCAACTACAACCACTATCGCCAGGAAGTGCTGCGTTTTCTCTATGAAAAACAGCGCAAAGTGGAAAACCTTGCCGAACGCCGGGAAAAGGCGGTACCCACTAACGCTGCCAAGAAGGCGCGTGCCTAGAAAACCAGTTCTCTCTCTATTGCTCCATTGTCTCGATCGGCCGCCACTTTGGCGGCTTTTTTGTGTTCTCGTGGAAAATGTTCGCTAGCTGGCTCATCTTTTGCTTGTTGTTTGAGTGTTGAAACGATTTTCCCTGTCCACTAGGAGCTTACTGCTATGCACCACTCTGACTATCCGCTTCATGAAGTGCCATTGAGCGCCCGTAAGGGGCTGCTCTCTACGTCTGCGGTGTTGCTCGGTTTTACTTTCTTCACTGCCACCATGTGGGCGGGCGGCACCCTAGGCCAAGCCTTTTCTATTGGTCAACTGCTCTGGATCATACTGATTGGTAACCTGCTGCTGGGTGTATACGCAGCAACACTTGCGTATATCGCCTGCAAAAGCGGGCTTAATTCGGTACTCATGGGACGCTTTTGCTTCGGTGAAAAAGGCAGCAAGCTTTCCGATTTCATACTGGGCTTTACGCAAATCGGCTGGTACGCCTGGGGCACGGCCACCATCGCACTCGTATTAGTACGCACCACTGGGATGCCGGATTGGCTGGAAATCCCCTTAATGGTGCTGTTTGGGTTTGGTTTCTGCGTCACCGCGATGATCGGCTATAAGGGCATGGACTGGCTTTCGCGTTTTGCTGTCCCCGCTATGATGATATTCATATTGATTAGTCTGTTTACAGGGCTAGTGGATGTGCGTGGTTTTACAGGGCTTAGCCAGCAAACACCCACACAGAGCATGAGCGTGGCGGCGGCGGTTACAGTCATTATCGGTACCTTTATTAGCGGTGGCACCCAAGCGACTAACTGGAGCCGGTTTGCGCAAACGCCAAAAATTGCGGTTATCGCGACCATGTCGGCTTTCTTCGTGGGTAACGGCTTAATGGTGCTGACTGGCGCGCTAGGCAGCATGATTTATCAGCAGGCGGATATAGTGGATGTGCTGATCGCCCAGGGATTTGTCACCATCGCTGTGCTGATGCTGTTTCTAAATATTTGGACCACTCAAGATAACACTATCTATAACTTCGCCGTGGCGGGCTGCAATTTGCTGCGCACCGAAAAACGCCGCTTAGTAACGGTAGGCGGTGCAGCCATTGGCACCGTGCTGGCGGTAGGCGGCATGTACAACTTGTTGATACCTTTTCTGGTACTGCTGGGCACTTTCATTCCGCCTATGGGTGGCGTCATCATGGCGGACTTCTGGCTCAAACATCAAGGTCGTTACCCCGCATTGGAGTATGCCCAATTACCCGACTTCAATCGCCGAGGTTTAGCCGCCTATGCGTTAGGCGCGGGAGCAGCGTACTTCTCCCCTTTACTGCCGCCATTGGTAGGCGTCGCGGTGGCAGCGGGTAGCTACGCCGTGCTGCTTCGCGTAAACCACGCTACGCTGAGCGATAGCCAACCGTCCATCGCCAAACCATAAGTGAGCCTTGTTTATATGCGCATGCAGATTATTAACGCCCGCTTACGCCAGCGTCCAGAGCTTTACCGACTCGAGGTTGAAAACGGCATTTTTACAGCGATTACCGTACAAGATGCCCCGCAAACTGTGAGCGAAGGGCAGATTGATGCGGGCTCTAAACTCATTTGTGCACCGTTTATAGAGCCGCATATTCATCTGGATGCTGCCCTTACCGCTGGTGAACCCCACTGGAACCAGAGCGGCACGCTGTTTGAAGGCATTGAGCGCTGGGGCGAGCGTAAACCACTGCTCACGGAAGCCGATATTCGCGAGCGGGTACTGAAAACGCTTAATTTGTTAATTGGAAACGGTGTTCAGTTTGTGCGCACACACGCCGATACCAGTGATCCCAGCTTAGTTGGCTTGAAAACCCTGTGCGCGCTGCGTGATGAACTGAAGGATAAGATTGATATTCAGGTGGTTGCCTTCCCACAGGATGGCCTACTTTCTTACCCCGGCGGTGATAGGCTAATGGAAGAGGCGCTGGAAATTGGCGCTGATGTCGTTGGCGGTATCCCCCACTTTGAATACACCCGCGAGCTAGGGGTGGCTTCCATGAAGCGAGTCATCGAGCTGGCAATCAAGTATGACCGTTTGGTAGACGTACACTGCGACGAGATCGACGACCCCAACTCGCGCTTTCTCGAAGTGTTGGCCTGCGAAGCACTGTTTAACGATTTAGGTAGCCGCGTCACCGCTAGCCACACCACGGCGATGCACTCTTATGATAACGCCTACTGCTCCAAGCTTTTCCTACTGCTCAAACGCTCAGGCATCAACTTTGTCTCCTGCCCCACTGAAAGCATTCACCTGCAGGGCCGCTTTGACACTTATCCAAAACGACGCGGCGTGACGCGTGTTAAAGAGCTAAACGCAGCGGGCATAAATGTCTGCTTTGCCGAAGACTCTATTTTCGACCCTTGGTACTCATTGGGTAACGGGAAACTGCTAAGAACGCTGGATTTTGGCCTGCATATTTGCCAAATGATGGGTTATCAGGATTTCAGCCAGGCGTTGTCCTTAATAACCGATAACAGCGCCCGCACCATGAATATTGAAGCGCGTTACGGCATTGAGGTAGGCAAGCCCGCCAGCTTCAATCTGCTGGAGGGTGAAGATGACTACAGCGTGCTACGCACCCAGGGTGAAGTGCTCCTTTCGGTACGCCATGGCGAGGTCATCCTGCAGCGCGAGCCGGCAAAGATTACAACACCTTCATGGCTAGGCGCTTAGAATAAGCGTAAAATAGCCGAGCTGTTATTCAGCAAAGTTCTCAGGGCGGGGTGAAAGTCCCCACCGGCGGTGATGATGCCAGCTAATGCAGCTGGTTATCTAAGCCCGCGAGCGCTCAAGCTTATTGTTTTTCTTATAGTTTCTTGAGGTCAGCAGATTCGGTGAAAAACCGAAGCCGACGGTGATAGTCCGGATGAAAGAGAACGGCACCTTAGACATGCAACTTAAAAAAGTGGCTTAAGCCACTTTTTACGTTTGCCTGACGAACGGTTCCGCATGCCCTGATTCTGGTACAACTTAACCAAGAGAATGACCATGAATCAGACATTTCCGCTGACGCTTTCGACTCACACCACCTCTCAACGCATTGCGTTTATTATGGGTCATTGGCATCAGGATATTGTTGCGAAGGCCTATAAGGCTTTCATCGCCGAAGTAGAGCGCTGCGGCCTTCATGCCGAGCAAGTGGACACTTTCACCGTTTCCGGCGCTTACGAAATTCCCTTACAAGCAAAAGTGCTGGCAGAGAGTGGCCGGTATGGCGCCATTGTTGGCGCAGGCTTTGTGGTCGATGGGGGTATTTATCGCCACGACTTCGTAGCTCATGCGGTAATCGATGGTTTGATGCGCGTACAGTTAGACACCCAAGTGCCGGTGATCTCCGTCGTATTAACGCCACACCACTTCCATGAGCACAGCACGCATCACGACTTCTACACCCAGCACTTTGTATCCAAAGGCAGAGAAGCCGCCCAGGCATGCCTAAATACCATCGAAAACCTGCATAGAGCGCGCAAACTAAGCAACGCTTGACCCGTTAAGATTCAGGCCCAGCGAAGCTGGGCCTGTCACGTTTAGCAAATCACCGATGTTAGCAGCTGCCGTTTCTTACTCATCATTTTCCCCCTATTTAATATCCAGTAAATAACCGTAAAACGCCGTATTGCGCTGCCAGCCCAGTGATTCATAAAGGTGTTGAGCGCGTTCGTTCTCTACCTGCGTCATTAATATCAAGCGTGCCACACCGTGGTCATGCGCAAGCTGGGTGGCGGCTTCCATCAATGCCCTTCCGGTGCCTTTATCGCGACACTCCGGCAACACGAAGAGATCATTTAACGTCCAGCGCGCATTTAACCCCACCGTGGAAACACCCGGGTACAGCTGCACAAACCCCGTGAGCGCTCCTTCACTACTCTCGCTAACCAAAATAAACGAATCCCCCAACCCCATACGCTGACCTAAAAAATCACGCGCCGCCTGAATATCACTCGGCTGCTTATAAAACTGGCGATAGCCATCTAATAAGCGACTAAGTGCTTCCAAATCATTTAATGCCGCTGAACGAATATTAACCATAACGACTGCTCCATCGGTGTAGTGATTTAACAGAGTTTGCCGCTATAGTGGCCTAAGACAAAGAGCCACTTATCGCTAAATGGGGGGAACCAGTGAAAAGACGTGATGCTGCCAGCGACTGGGTTGCGGAGGCGCTGGCGCTAAGGCTAACTGCGAATGAAGCCGCCACGCTGGTACAGCAACTTTACCACTCGTTTAAGGAGTGGATTCAACATGGAGAACTGATGGCGGGCGATGCGCTTCCCTCTTCCCGCTACTTGGCAAGCGCTTTGGGTATTAGCCGTAATACGGTGCTGGCCGCCATGGATCGTCTACTAGCGGAAGGATTGCTGATTGCGCGCCAGGGAGTAGGGCTCTATGTGGCGAACCTCCCCGCGCTGTTAACCAGAGACGAGCTTCCACCACCTTTACCTATTCGCTACTCAAGCCGGGGTAACCAGCTATTAACACTAAGCGGAACGTTGAGCCACGGCCATCGCGCCTTTGCCCCAGGCGTCCCGGCGCTCGACCTGTTTCCCCGCGAGCAGTGGCAGCGCCTTCTACGGCGTCACTATTATCACGCGGAAATGTCATGGATGGATTATCAAACCAGCGGTGGTCTACCTGTACTCAAAGCGGCTCTTAGTGACTATCTAAGACTCTCCCGAGCGGTGCGCTGCCAACCAGAACAGATTGTGATTACCCAAGGCGCCCAGCAGGCGTTTGAACTGATTACCCAACTACTCACCGATCATGGGGATTCGGTTTGGATGGAGGAGCCGGGATACGGCGGCGCCCAGGCCTGTTTTCTGGCTTCAGGCTTAGTGGTAACGCCCATACCCGTAGATAAAGAAGGATTAAACCCGTCACTTGCCCCAGAGAATGCCCCAGCACCTAGGCTAATTTACGTGACACCCTCCCACCAATATCCCAGCGGCGTTACCATGCCAGTACCCAGACGGCTGGCGTTACTTGAGCATGCTTCTCGCGCTAGCAGTTGGATCATTGAAGACGATTACGATAGCGAATTTCGTTACGACACACCACCGACTCCCTCACTACAGGGTCTTGCCGAACAGGCATCGGTTATTTATGTAGGTACCTTTAGTAAAGTGCTCTATCCCGGCTTACGCTTAGGCTATTTGGTACTACCTGATACACTTGCCAACGACTTCAGACGTGCCCATGCACGACTGCACCGTGAAGGTAACTATCCCGTGCAATCGGCGCTTGCTGAATTTATTACCAGCGGGCATTTTACTCGTCACATCGCCCGTATGCGGGCGGCTTATCGTCAGCGACAAGCGTGTTTACGCACGGCATTAGTGCCTGCAGTGGCCGCAGGACTTCGGCTTTCTGACGGCCATGCGGGCATGCACCTGTTAGCCGAACTCGATACTATTGAGGAAGAAGAGATACTCGTTAAACGCGCCAATAAAGCAGGCATTACGCTTTCACCCCTTTCTCGCTATTACTTAGCTGATAACCAGCGTCCCGGTTTAGTACTTGGCTATGCTGGTTCAACGGAAAGCGAGCTTACAAAAGCAGGTACTTGGCTTAGCACCACATGGTTAAGCTTACGCCAATAACGCTACGCTCAACACGCTAAGGAGCGTTCAATGCTCGACTTTATCGCCCCCGATGGACATCCCCGCTGCCTATGGTGTGGCGGAGCGCCGGAGTTTCTGCCCTACCATGACAATGAGTGGGGCTTTCCCGTCGCGGATGATCAACGGTTGTTTGAGAAACTCTGCTTGGAAAGTTTTCAATCGGGCCTTAGCTGGCGCACCATACTCAACAAGCGCGAAAATTTTCGCACTGCCTTCCACCATTTCGACTTCCCACAAGTCGCCCTTTTCAGTGAAAGTGATGTACAACACTTGTTGCAAAATGCCGGCATTATTCGCCATCGCGGTAAAATTGAAGCGGTGATTAATAATGCTCAGCGGGCGATAGAAATGGTTGAACAAGAAGGTTCGCTAGCTGCTTTTTTCTGGCAGTACGAGCCAGACGCCCCTTCGCTAGCCGAGCCACAAATTCAGACCACCTCACCTGAATCCATCGCACTTTCCAAAGCGTTAAAAAAGCGCGGCTGGAAATTCGTTGGACCGACAACCGCTTTTGCTTTTATGCAGGCCATAGGGCTGATTAATGATCACTCACGAGCTTGCGTAACACATGCGCAGGTTGAACAGGCGCGACAGCAATTTAAGCGGCCGGTGTAACAAACAAGCGACAAGGCACTATACTTCTAAGCACCCATTGCAAATGACCGCGCCATGGAGAGTTGGCCTGCCTGCGTATTCGCTGGATGCCTTCTTGTAGTAGGGTATGGTTTTTTTACACGCTTATCTATAAACCGAACAGCAAGGGGACACCACGTTCCCAATGGGGTTAATGTGGCTCAATCACTCTTTTCGCCGACAGAATCGCGGGCTTCAATATACAAGGCTTGGAGTGTCCACGTGTTCACTGCCAGCGGAGTGCTGCTTGGCACAATGGCGCTGCTTGCACTAGTGGACAATAACCCCGTCGCCTGCCTCCTCTGGCTGGGTGCTGCGATGATGATTGATGGTATTGATGGCACTCTGGCGCGCAAGTATGAAGTGAAAACCATACTGCCCCATTTCGATGGTTCAACCCTTGATATGGTCATAGATTACCTGACCTGGGCCTTTATTCCCGCCCTATTTATCTACTACTTTATTGAACTGCCGCCCTATTTTGCGCTGCTCGCAGTGTTTATCATTCTGCTGTCATCAATGTTCTGTTTCTGCAACGTCGATATGAAAAGCCAGGATAATTACTTCGTTGGCTTTCCTGCCGCCTGGAACATCACCGCCGCCTATTTTTATATTCTTGATTTTCCGCCCTTTATTACCTTTGCCGCTATCGTTGTTCTGGCTATTCTCACCGTGACTAAGATGAAGTTCCTGCACCCCTTTCGGGTGCGCCTGTTCATGCCGCTCAATATCGCGATCACACTGCTATGGTGTGTGTGTGCTACGTCATTGATACTTTCCAGCCCTGAGCACGCCGCTTGGGCACTTTGGGGATGGGGCGTTGCCTCCGTTTACTTCGCTGGCATGTGCCTATGGCGTACGGCGCAAGAGTGGTTTGATTGAACCAGCCAACCGGCTGCAGCAAGGAGCATGGAGAATGCCACTGACCCCGCGACAACAGGAAAAATTCAAAACACTGGCGGCAGAAATCGAAGGGATTGATGTCGAGGTCTACCAACGCTTCGAGCGCGATCCACTGGAGCCAATCATCGGCCTTGGCAACCCGAACCTGCGCATCGGCTTTTTCGGGCGCGACCCAGGGCGCGATGAAGTGCGCTACGGCGAACCCTTTATCGGCGCTGGTGGGCAACTGGTTAGAAAGGCGCTGTATGGGCAACTTTATGGCGAGGAAATGCCTGACTTCGAGGCCTCGCGTGCAGTGGGAGAGCACTTTTTCTGGATTAACACGGTGCCTTACAAGCCCGTCGGCAACAAGGCGTGGCCCATGAAGGTCAAGCGCCACTTTCACGGCCTGATGAATGAAATTCTGATCTCCCGCTGGGAGGGGCGGACTCTGATAACGCTGGGGCGCGAAGTCTTCCTGTGGTTCGGTATTGGCCGTTCAAAAGAGGAGCGTGCACGCCTGGAGGCGTTCTGGAAGCGTGAAGATCGCTTTGAAAGTAGTATCGAGGTGACCTTAGAGGATGATCAGGGCGAGACACAGGCCTTTACCCTCTACCCGCTTCCTCACCCCTCCCCGCTCAATCAGACCTGGTATGCCCGCTCCCCGGGACTGTTGAAGCAGCGCCTGGCACAGTTGGATGTCCGCCAGGGCAACCTCACCTTGTGAGGCCTTTGGTCGCACCACCCTCATCCCAGCAAAACCGCATGCTCCTGCGCCTCTTCTACCATCACGGTAGCAAACTCACCCACCGTTCGCACGGCCGCTTCGATAGAGGGGGTTAATGTAAAAGCATAGTTCAAGCGTAAACATTGGCGGAATTTACCCGAGGCTGAAAACAACGATCCCGGTGCAACGTGGATGTTGCGCTTGGCCAAACGTTCGTTCAGGCGCACGCAGTCCACGGCGGCGGGCAGCTCTACCCATAGCAAAAAGCTGCCTTTTGGGTAGCTGATGCCCGCGCCCTTAGGAAAGTAGCGTTGCACCCAACTAATCATAATGTCTCGCTGACGCTGATATTGTCGGGTGGCAAAGCGAAGATGGCGCTCGTAGTGCCCTTTGGCGACGAACTCCGCCACTGCCAGCTGCGGCAACGTCGCCGAGGCGCCGGTGGAGACATACTTCATATGCAACGCCTGATCACGATAGCGGCCCGGCGCCAGCCAGCCTACCCGCAAGCCAGGCCCTACCGTTTTAGAAAAGCCACTGCACAGCATTACGCGGCCATCGTCATCAAATGATTTCACCGTGCGCGGCCTTGGAAGGGTAAATGATAGGTCACCGTAGATATCATCTTCGATAATGGCTACATCGAAGCGTTGAGCGAGCTGAAAAAGCGCCCGCTTGCGCGCCTCGGGCATGGTATAGCCTAGCGGATTGTTATATGTCGGCGTCACTTGTATGGCGCGTATCGGCCATTGCTCTAGTGCCAACTCCAACGCCTCAAGACTAATTCCCGTTTGCGGATCGGTGGGGATCTCCAGTGCTTTTAAGCCATTGGCCTTAAGGATCTGCATAGTGCCGTAGAAGCTTGGCGAATCCACGGCCACCACATCACCCGGCTGGGTAAGGGTACGCAGCGAGATAGAGAGTGCCTCCTGACAGCCAGTAGTGATCATAATGTCGTCCGGATGCAGCAGGCAGCCGGACGAAATAGCCAGCCGCGCCACCTGCTGGCGAAGCTCTGGGCTACCGCTCAACTTGTCGTAGTTGAACCCGTGCAGGTCATTACTGCGATGCAGGCCAGCGAGGATTTTGGACAGCGGTCGCAGCGTCTCGTATTCAAAATTCGGTATGCCGCGCCCCAGCAACAGCCGTTCATCATCCCGCTGGGTGGCGACAAGCTCTAGCACCTGATCCCATTGAGAAATATCCAATGGCCGCTGTGCAGGGCGGGAAATCGAAGGCAGTACCGAAGGCGCTCTGCTCGGCAGTACGAAATAGCCCGATTTCGGACGCGACTCAATCAGTGCCACATCCATCAACTGCCGGTAAGCTTCCTGTGCCGTTGAGATACTCACATCCAGTTCCTGGCAGACCGCGCGAATGGAGGGCAGACGATCACCTACACGATAAATGCCGTGCTCAATACGCTCCCGCAACACCGTGGCGACTTCTTCATAGCGCGTCACGACAACCGATCTCTTTAAGCTTAAAAACAATACAGATAACTATTTATAGTCCATACAGAGTGGTAATTCACCTTATCTGTATCTAAAAAATATAAAAACCTATATCTGTATCTAATCAATTCCACTGAGTAATCTGGTTAGGCTCATCACACCCAAGGAGAGCCGCCATGCCACGCTTCAACCTTACTCAGCTTCGCTATCAGCTAGGTCATCAACTTTTTCAACAACTCTTTCATCACCTAGGCCAGTATCGTCACTACCGCCGTAGCCGCCGACAACTGCTATCACTTGATGACCGGCTACTTGAAGATATCGGCATTGACCGTACTCAGGCGATCAAAGAGGGTCACAAAGCATTTTGGAAAAAGACGTCATTTAAAAAGGGGCCTTATGAAAACCGCTGAGTATTACCTACTGGACGTGTTTACCGACCAGCCGTTTACCGGCAACCCATTGGCTGTGTTTCTAGAGTCCGATGGGTTGGATACCAGCACTATGCAGGCTATTGCCAATGAGCTAAACCTTGCTGAAGTGGTGTTTTTAAGTGCTACCAACGCGCCGAATCACTACCCAATGCGGATTTTCACGCCTACTCGTGAGCTACCTTTTGCAGGCCACCCCACGGTAGGCACCGCGCATCTGCTAGGGGCGTTGAATTTAGTAAAACCTGAGCAGACCTTGGTGCTTCAGCCACCCATCGGCGAGCTGGCGATCAGTTATGAGCAGGGAAGAGCAACGTTTAAGACCGCACAGCCCGCCATGCTCGCAGACAGCACGATTGATCGCCTCACTGCCGTTGAGCTGCTGGGATTGGACATCCATCAGGTGATGGGTGACCCCGTGGTTGCCTCCTTCGGGCTGCCCTTTCATTTGATTGAGCTAGCCGATGTGGCTGCGTTAGAGAACGTACATATTTCATCGGCTATTTGGGCGAGTGCCGTTATGGCGAGCAGCGCGGTGCAGATTTATCTTTACGTCATTGAACAGCAAGGCGAAAAAGAAACAGTAATTCGCAGCCGCATGTTCTGTATGCACGCCAGTATTTGCGAAGACCCTGCTACCGGCAGCGCTGCTGCCGCCTTAACCGGCTATTTAGCATCACTCCAACCAACTGCCTTGCACTGTAAGATTCAGCAAGGGGTAGAAATGGGTCGACCCAGTGTTATCTACACTGCCGCCAACGGCGAGATTAAGTCTGGATGTGTGACGGTGAGTGGTCATGCCGTCTTGGTAGGTAAGGGAGCAGTATTTTTAACCCATAATTAATCGAATGATGCATCGTCCATGGTAGCAGCCTTAGGTAACAACTCATCCCCTTTATACGCTTCAACCAAATGCGACTGCTGCCAAAGCCGGGCGACCAGTTCCTGAATAAATGAGCGCACAATCAGAGAGGGCCGCCGACCTGCCCGCGTAACCACACAAAACGGCGATGCAATCTCGACCTGGTCCGGTAACAGCGCTTTGAGCTCACCCCTCTCGACCCAGTGGTTAGCGTAATAATGGGGTAAATTGCCGATAAAGTGGCCGCTTAAAATCAGCAGCGCCTGGGCTTCCATATTGGAAGCATGGGCGCCTACCTTGGCATTAGGGAAACACTTCAGCTCTTGTAGGTTGGCATAAGGGCGGACAACAAAGGGATGCTTGATCACTTCCTCAACCGTTAGCTGGTCGCTGCTTCGAGTAAACAGCGGATGGCGTTTTGCACAGTAAATACCGTGTACCTCAGTGTATACCTGACGGTGCTGCAAGCCTTCCATTTGCGCGGTTTCCGGCAGGATGCCGAGCTGTACGGCGCCGTTTGCGATCTCGCCGATCAAGCGGTCGGGGCTACCCACGGTGATATTGAGGCGCGCCTTAGGGTTCTTACGCAGGAACTCGCCAATCACGCCCTGCAGATCAAGATCGACATCCATAATCGTGTTGTCGACTACTCCCAAGCGCAACGTGCCGTAAACAGAGCTGCGCAGTTCGCTCATCTCGCTGTCGAAATCGTCCACCGAAGAGAGCAACTGTTTAGCGCGCTCATACACAATCGTGCCCCGCTCGGTTAGTTCAAAACCCTGCCGCCCCCGCCGACATACGGTAAATCCCACACGCTCTTCGAGTGCTCGAATATGAAAACTGATGGCAGACTGGCTCATATGCAGCGCCGTTTGCGCACCGGCAAAGCCACGGTGCTCGGTCACCGCAAGGAATACAGAGAGGCTTTTCAGGTCAGCGGCGGAGAGTTTCATCGGCATGCTCTAAGTTAGTGCAATTAACATCAATAAAACGGGTATGAACATCGAAAGATAACAGTTTTATTGTTGCATAACGCCTGCTTAACTCAAGGTGTTCTTGCTCAGTAGGCCTTCGCCGCTGATTCGAGTATCACCACCCCGAGGAGCATCCCCATGCAACGCATCCCCACTATTACCGCTGGCCTCCTACTCAGCGTTAGCTTTGCCACTACTGCCCATAGTGATTTGCTAGACGACATTCGCTCAGAGGGCACCTTTACCGTTGGTACTGAAGCGCGCTTCGCCCCGTTTGAATACATTGAAGATGGCGAAATTGTCGGCTACTCCGCCGACATCATGGAACACATCATGAGCGAGCTTGAGGGCGTCGAACTGATCCGCATGGATCTCCCTTGGCAAGGTATTCTGCCGGGGCTGGAGCGCGAGCGTTTTGACTACGTGATTACCTCGGTCACCGCTACACCCGAGCGTATGGAGCGCTACCACTTAAGCGCGCCCATTGCCGATGCCACCATGGCGATTCTCAAACGTGCTGGCGAAGAAAAAATCAACTCACCTGAGGATATCGCTGGCAAAGTAGCCGCCGCTCAAGCGGGTTCGGCACAGCTAGAAGCACTGGAAGCCTTGGCTGCCGAACTTGAGGAAGCGGGCACACCGGTCGCCAACATCCGCACTTATACAGGCGTTGACGAAGCTTACGCCGAGCTGGGCACCGGGCGTGTCGATGTAGTGATTAATAGCCTACCCAACTTGCTCGAGGCAGAACGCACCCGCCCGGAGGTATTTGAAGTGGTCGGCACCTTCGGCGATCCGGTCTATTTCAGCTGGGCTGGGCGTAACGACGCAGCAAGCGCGTCACTGAATGCGTTTATGGATGAGCAGATTCAACGCCTCAATGAAGACGGCACGCTAAATGAGCTACAAGAAAAATGGTTTGGCGGCCCGATGGATCTGCCTTTAGAACTGCCAGCGGCCGAGTAGCACACCGAGCAGTTCGCTAAGACGATTCACTTCTCTCTAAGGGTGCACCATGTTTGAGATTCTACTCAACCACTACCCTGTGCTGCTTAAAGGCTTGACCACCACCATGGTGGTCTCGCTTTCCGCCATCGCATTGGGTTTGGTATTAGGCGTTTTACTGGCCTTTGGTTTGACCAGCCGGTACCGCCTGGTGCGCTGGCCCTGCGGGCTTTACCGCAGCTTTTGGCGTGGCACCCCTATTTTGCTGCAACTGCTGTTGGTCTATTACCTACTGCCCGAAATCGGCGTTGAGATAGCGCCTATTTCAGCTGCCATTTTGACCTTAACACTGAATACCACTGCTTTTCAGGCGGAAATTTTCCGCAGTGGTATCAGCCATATTCCCGCTGGGCAAATAGAAGCAGCGCGCATGGCGGGCATCTCCGCTTGGCAAACTCGGCGGCGCATTATTATGCCCCAGGTGTTTCGCCTGACCTTGCCACCGTTGACCAACGAGATCATTACGATTCTCAAAAACTCGTCGCTGATTTCGGTGATCGCCGTCACCGAACTAATGCGCGTCAGCGAACAAATCGCTTCGCGCACCTTTCAGCCACTAGAGACCTATCTGGCCGCTGCACTGCTTTATCTCGCTGTCAATCTTGTGCTGGCACGCATCAGCGCTTACTTAGAACGCCGCATGAGCGGCGGCCTAGCCACCGAATAGGGGAGTGTCCGCTATGTTAGATATTACCCTGCTATGGGAAATGCGTGGTCTGATTCTGCAAGGGTTGTGGAACACGCTGTGGATCTGTCTTTTAGGCTGCCTGCTCGCTCTTTCGTTGGGGTTGGTGCTTGCAGCGCTTAGGCTCGCTAACCCACGCCTTTTCGGCTACCCGGTGGCCTGCTACGTGGAAATATGCCGTGGCACACCGCTGCTTATTTTACTGTTTTTACTCTATTACGGCGGCCCCAGCATTGGCCTCCGACTGGACGCTGAGATAGCGGGTGTCGTGGGGATTGGCCTTTATGGCGCAGGCTACTTTGCAGAAATTTATCGTGGCGGCTTCAAATCCATTCCCAAAGGCCAGCTTGAGGCGGCGCGAATGCTCGGCATTTCACCCTGGCACGCGCTGATACGTATTCAGATTCCTCAGATGGCACGTCTGATCGTACCGCCCGGCACCAATCAACTGATCATTTTGGTGAAAGAGTCCGCGCTGATTTCGATTATCTCGGTGGATGACCTGACCAAAAACGCCACCACCATTGTTAATCAAACGTTTCAAGTAATCGAACCGTACCTGGCAGTTGCGCTGCTCTACTGGCTGATGATTGAACTGGTCGCCCGGGGTGGCTATGCGCTGGAAAAACGCTTAGCCAATCGTCAACCGCGCCATGTCGCTCAAAAGGATAACTCCCATGCCAACGGCTGACACGCTCACACCACCTACGCCTACCCGACAAAAAGCCATTGTTGAGGCACACGGCATCAGTAAGCAGTTTGGCGATCTGGAAGTGCTGACCAACATCGACTTCAGCCTCGCCCCTTCCGAAGTGGTCTGTGTGATTGGTCCCTCCGGCTCAGGCAAATCCACCCTGCTACGCTGTCTGGCATTTTTGGAGCCCTACGATCACGGCAGCGTCTATATCGACGGCCAGCTATTGGGCTATGAAGACCGCAGCGGCAAACGTGTGCGCACCAGCGAAAAGCGCGTGGACGAAGTGCGCGCCCCGGTGGGCATGGTGTTCCAGCACTTTCACCTATGGCCCCATCGCACGGCACTGGAGAACGTGACCGAGGCATTGCGTCTGGTCAACGGCCTTTCCCGCTGGGATGCGGAAGTGGAAGGCATGGCGATGCTCGAACAGGTCGGCCTTGCCGATCGTGCGGGTCACTTTCCTGAGAGTCTTTCCGGTGGCCAGAAGCAGCGGGTGGCGATTGCTCGGGCACTCGCCATGAAGCCCAGGGTAATGTTTTTCGATGAGCCTACCTCGGCGCTTGACCCTGAACTGGTCGGCGAAGTGCTAGATGTCATGAAGAAGCTGGCCGCAGACGGCATGACCATGGTGATCGTCACCCACGAGATGGGCTTTGCCGCCAAAGTCGCCGACCGGGTGATCTTTATGGATCAAGGCCGGGTGGTGGAAAGTGACCCGCCCTCCACGTTATTCCGCCAACCGAAAAGCGAGCGCCTGCAACAGTTTCTGAATACCTGGCGCGAGCGTCATATCGACTAATTCGACTTGCATGTACCGATTAGCTAACACCATTACGACACCCCTGGAGAATCCTATGAGCACTGACACACGTTTTGACCACGCGCGCATTGACCAATTGCCCCACAGTAACAGTGAACCTTGTGGTCACAACCACACCCTGGACAACCCCATTTCTCCCGATGGCACGCCAGTGCTCGGCGAACGTTACGAAGTCGCCGCCCGAGGAGGCAAGGCAGTACGCCTCAAAGCCGGACAAACCATCCGTATTATTAACACCCACGGCACTCAGGTATGCGATACCTGGGCGTTTAGCACCGCGAACCCCAATGAATTTATGTCTTGGGAGCATGGGCGCGCCTGGTTGAGTGGGCTGATTCCTCAGGTAGGCGACCCACTGATGAGTAACCGCCGCCGCCCGATTATGACCCTCACCGCCGACACCTCGCCGGGCATTCACGATACGCTAATGGCCGCCTGCGACCTGTTCCGTTATATGACGCTGGGCGTAGAGGGCTATCATGATAGCTGTGCCGATAACTTACGGTTAGCCATGAAAGCTATCGGTGTAGATGTCCCCGAGGTGCCCCAGCCGCTCAATTTATGGATGAACATTCCCGTGAATGCGCAGATGAAAGTCGACTGGTGCCCGCCGGTTTCAAAAGCTGGCGACTATGTTGAGCTACGCGCAGAGATGGACTGTATTGTGGCAATGTCCGCCTGCCCGCAAGACATCATCCCAATCAACGGTGCAGACTGTGTGCCTGTCGAGGTACATTTTGAAGTCTACGAATAAAAGCCTCTAGGGAGAGCCTGATGGAAAGCCACCTTCATTATCCAACCGACAAGACCGTTATTGATTTAGCGGCGATAGCGGCAGCGGTAAACCCGGAACGACTCGCCAACGACTTAGCCACGGTCGCGATGATGGGCGGCCGTTCAGATGGTGGCGTGGCGCGTTTAGCGCTTGATGACAACGACACCCGCGCCCGGCTTTGGCTGATTGAGCAGGCCAGCGCCCTGGGTGCCAAGGCAAGCGTCGACGCTATCGGCAACGTGTTTCTTGATGTGCCCGGCAGCGACCCTGCGCTTGAGCCTGTCGTCACGGGCAGTCATTTGGATAGCCAACCGGCGGGTGGCAAGTACGATGGTGCGCTGGGCGTGCTGGCAGGGCTTGAGGCACTACGCGCACTTAAACAGGCTGGTTTTAACCCGCGCCGCCCTCTATCGCTGGTGAGTTGGACCAATGAAGAGGGGGCGCGCTTCTCCCCCGGCACCTCAGGTTCGGCGGTATTTTGCGGTGTGCGCAGCCTTGATGAAACGCGCGAGGTTGAAGACAGCGACGGCGTCAGCCTGGGAAGTGCATTAGACACTTGCTTGGCTGCACTGAACACCGCCGGTGTGCCACGACGTTCATTGGCAACGCCCATGCACACTTTCCTGGAACTGCATATTGAGCAAGGCCCAATATTGGAGCGAGCCGGTGCTTCCGTAGGTGTTGTTGAAGGAATTCAAGGCGTTAGCTGGTTTGAAGTAACGGTAACAGGGAGCGCCAACCACGCGGGCACCACCCCGCGTGCCATGCGCCGCGATGCGTTAGAAGGCGCCTGTGCACTGGCAACTGCATTACGAGAAGCCGCGAGAGACAACGAAGACCGGGTACGCTTTACCATCGGCAAGTTCGCCGTCAACCCCGGTTCGGTGAATACGATTCCTGACCATGTCACCTTCAGCATTGATTTACGCCACCCCGAAGCAACCACGCTCAAAGCGCTGGAAGCCGAATTTAATCAGCTCGCTCAACAGAGCTGGGCAGGTTGCCAAGCAACCCTTACACCATTGTCTCGGATTGAGCCAGTCGCGTTTCCCGCCACACTTACCACCCTGCTTGATGATACTGCCCACGAGCTAGGGATTACTGCACCGCGATTAGTATCGGGTGCCTTTCACGATTCGATTCACCTCGCCAACCACTGCCCAACGGCGATGCTGTTTGTGCCCTGCCGCGATGGCCTTAGTCATCACCCCGATGAGCATACCGAACTCGATGATGCCGTCGCAGGCACGCAACTGTTAGCCGCCAGTTTAGCTAGCCTAACCCGATAAGGAGAGCAAAATGGCCAAGGGCACCGACGGTACTCGCCGCAACGCCGCCACCGGCGAAAGCTACCTACCACGCCAAGAGCCACGCTATCGCGAAATAGCCAGCTTCTTGCGTGCACCGCTAGCCGAATCGTTAGAGGAACTCGATATTGCCCTGGTCGGCATTCCGTTCGATGGCGGCGTGAGCAATCGCCCCGGCACCCGCCACGGCCCGCGGGAGATTCGCAACCAGTCAAGCATGATGCGCAGCCTGCATCACATAACCAGGCTTGATCCCTTTGCCCAGGCACGCATTGCCGATATCGGTGATGTACGTTTTTCATCGATCTACGACCTTGAGCAGGTCTCTAATGATATCGCCGCCTATTACAGTGTCATTCGTCGGGCAGGCGTTATCCCACTTAGCGCCGGTGGCGACCACTCAGTTACCTACCCGATTCTGCGCGGCTTAGCGGCCGATGGCCCGGTGGGATTGATCCATATCGATGCTCATACCGACACCTGGGACGAATTCCAAGGCTCAAAATTTCACCACGGCGGCCCCTTCCGGCTCGCCTGTGAACATGGCCTGATTGATCCTAAACGCACGGTGCAGATCGGTATTCGCGGTGCACAAAACACCACCCAAGGCTGGGACTACTCTGATGCCACCGGCATGCGGGTGATGTTTATGGAGGAAGTGGATGCACTGGGTATCGAAGCGGTAATCGCCGAAGCACGCCGCGTGGTCGGCAATAGCCCAGTATATCTATCCTTCGATATCGATAGCATCGACCCCGCTTTTGCACCTGGCACTGGCACCCCTGAAGTAGGTGGCCTCACCAGCCTGCAAGCACTTCAGCTGGTGCGCGGCTTTCGCGGCCTACCGCTGATCGGTGCCGATGTGGTGGAAGTCTCGCCACCCTTTGACCCCAGCGGCAATACGGCGCTGCTTGGCGCTACCATTATGTATGAGCTGCTGTGCTTGATTGCTGAGCAGGTGGCTACTGATAAAGACTAAGTCTTGTGGAGTTTTAGACCTAGACAACACAGACAATATATCGAACGGTCATTGCATCAACCCTACGAACAGGGTGGATTACCACCATTAATAGCCGGCACAATCTCCAGAACACCCAGCAGTTCGGTGCCTTCAGTCCCGCGCGGTTCCAGCACCAGAACGCCAGCTTCCGGCAAACCTGTGCCGGAAACGATGCTTCCGAAAATCATTTGAGCAGGAGTGCGGTGGCCAACGAGAACGCGATTCTCTCCCTTCGTCACAGGCTCACTGAACAGACGCCGGTGTTCTGACAGCACCCAGTCGAGACGTCCACGGGCATAGTCATCAGCGAGTAGGCTATCCGTCACGCTCACTCTATCGACGCCGAAAGCCAGTTCAGCGGTATCACGCGCACGGTACACTGGGCCGGACAGGATCGGTTCCGCGATAGGGATCTCGAGTTCCTCAATCCGTTCACCGAGTTCAACCGCTTGTTCGCGTCCCGCTGGTGATATGTTGCGTTGCCCCTCTCGCCCAGCGCTATCGTTATAGGTATCGCATTGCTGCCCAGCTGTATCGGCATGGCGTATATACATCACTAGTCCACCTTCACGGAGGCGCTCTAATAGCGCTGCGCCCTCGTCGGACTCAATATTTAATGTTTGAACTGTTGGCTGGGCATAAGCACTTTGAGCACATAAGAGGGCTGTAATAAGCACAGAGAGAAAACCAACAAGATTTCGTATCATTAGAACATGCCCTCTTTTGTTAACAGTAACTGAAAGGCGTAACCGAAAGCTTCTGCGAACTCCAATGCGAGCATAAGCACTGGACAACATTCTCAATTCGTCAGTAAGGCCTAAGCCGTTAGCCCAATGCCCTTCAAGATCACCGAAGTCACCGACTGCACGGCTTTCTCAAACTGTAGGTCATCCAGCGGTTGGTCGTCGTTGAGCAGATAGATTTGGTAGTCAAAGTCGGCGTAATGCTGAGTTGATGCCCAGATCATATACAGCAAGTAGGAAGGCTCGACGGGGTTGATCTGACCGGATTCCACCCATTCACGTATTTTTGACTCTTTAAGCTTGGCCCATTCGTAGAGATTTTCACGCAAGCGTTCTTTAAGGATTGGCGCGCCCTGCATGACTTCAGCCGCCCATACTTTTGAGCCGTGGGCGCGATTGCGGGAGTGGGTCATCTTGGCGCGAATATAAGTAGAGAGTACGACGCGAGGGTCATCATAGAGCTCAAAACACAGCGCATCCTGCTTCCATACTTCTAGAAGCTCCAGCAACACATCTTGGTAAAGCGCTTTTTTGGTGGAGAAGTAGTAGTGAACGTTGGACTTGGGAATATCGGCCAACTGGGCGATTTCACCCATGGAGGCACCGGCGTAGCCTTTCTCGGCAAATAGCTGCTCCGCTGCCAAGAGGATCTTTTTAACGTTGGTTTGCCGAATTTCATCCTGAGTTCGCGCCACGGTGCCTTTATCCCTTACAGCTGAAGTAAACGACCAAAAAAAGCACCACCGCAGGGCGGTGGTGCTGAGAAGATGTCCTAGTTACCCCAAGACGTCAACTTTGATTGGCGGGAAACGAGAATTCCGCCCGGGTCGCTTCGCTAACTGACGGCCAGCGCTGGGAAACCGCTTTGCGGCGGGTATAGAAGCGTACCGAGTCGGGGCCGTAAGCGTGAAGGTCACCAAACAGTGAGCGCTTCCAACCACCAAAGCTGTGGTAGGCCACGGGCACGGGCAGCGGTACGTTCACCCCCACCATGCCAACCTCAATAGCGTCGGTAAAACGGCGGGCGGCCTCGCCATCGCGAGTGAATAGGCAGGTGCCATTGCCGTATTCATGATCATTAATCAGCTGCATGGCGTCGTCCAAACTGCCGACCCGCACAATGCACAGCACCGGTCCAAAGATCTCTTCCTGGTAAATACGCATCTCAGCGGTGACGTTATCGAACAGACAGCCGCCTACAAAATAGCCCTCTTCGTGGCCAGCAACTGTTAGGCTGCGACCATCAGCGACCAGCGTGGCACCGGCGTTAACACCGTCTTCGATGAAGCCGAGCACTTTATCGCGGTGTTCTGCCGTCACTAGCGGGCCCATATCCAGGCCTTTGTCAGTGCCGGGACCCACTTTTAGCTGAGCGATTTTGGGCAGCATGGTTTCGACCAGACGATTGGCCGTTTCATCGCCGACGCACACCGCCACCGAAATCGCCATACAGCGCTCGCCGCAGCTACCGTAAGCGGCGCCCATTAACGTATTAGCGGCATTCTCTAAATCGGCATCCGGCAGGACGACAGCGTGGTTCTTCGCCCCGCCAAGGGCTTGTACGCGCTTACCAGCAGCGGAACCGCGTGAGTAAATCGCTTCCGCCACTGGCGTGGAGCCAACAAACGAAATGGCTTTGACGGTCTTGGCATCCAGCAGTGTTTCCACGGCTTCGCGACCGCCGTGAATGACATTCATCACGCCTTTAGGTAGCCCCGCTTCTTGCAGCAGCTCGGCCACGGCCATGGCCGCTGAAGGGTCTTTTTCTGACGGTTTAAGGATGAAAGTATTACCGCAGGCAATCGCCATGGGGTACATCCACAGCGGCACCATGGCGGGGAAGTTAAACGGGGTAATGCCCGCCACCACGCCTAACGGCTGAAAGTTAGACCACGCATCAATGCCTGGCCCTACGTTGTGGGAGTACTCGCCTTTAAGCAGTTCTGGCACACCGCAGGCATACTCAACGTTCTCAATGCCCCGCTTGAGCTCGCCCATGGCGTCTTCGGGAGTTTTGCCATGCTCTTCGCTGACCAGTTGCACTAGACGGTCAGCGTGCTCTTCCAGCAGCTGCTTAAAACGGTACATCACCTGGGCGCGCTTGGCGGGCGGCGTATCGCGCCAGGCAGGAAAGGCCGCCTGGGCAGCGGCAATAGCACGCTCTACATCGGCGGCATTCGCGTCAGCGACTTGGCGAATCACCTTGCCTGTTGAAGGGTTGGTGACATCCAACGTGCGCTTACTTTCAACTAACTCACCGTTAATCAGGTGGGAAACAACACTCATAGTTAAACTCTCTATATTTAAACTCGCTGAAGTTGATCAGTAGGTTAGGCTAATGAATCCAAGGTGGTCGCCACCGCGTCGAACAGCCGCTCTAGCTCGGCCTCGGTGGTGCCAAACGGAGGGCCAAACTGCAGCGTGTCACCGCCGTAGCGCACGTAGAAACCCGCTTCCCAGAGCGCCATATGCGCATCACGCGGACGGATAATGGGGTCGCCGTCCCGGGGCGTTAGCTGAATCGCCCCTGCCAAACCATAATTACGAATATCAACGACGTGATTGCGACCTTGCAGGGCATGAAGTTTCTGTTCAAAGGTGGGCGCTATGGCGCTAACCTGAGCGGGGAAATTTTCACGCTCCAACATTTCAAGCGCCGCTAGACCCGCCGCGCAAGCCACTGGGTGGGCGCTGTAAGTGTAACCATGGGAGAACTCAACGGCGTGCTGAGGGCCACCAGCATGCATAAAGGTGTCGAATATCTCGCTGGAAGCAATGACCGCGCCCATAGGAATGGCGCCATTGGTGATCTGCTTCGCCACGTTCATGATATCTGGCGTTACGCCAAAGGCTTCCGCGCCAGTGGTCGCACCACTGCGGCCAAAGGCGGTAATCACTTCGTCAAAAATCAACAGAATATCGTGGGCGGTGCAGATCTCGCGCAGCCGATTTAGATAGCCTTTTGGCGGCACAATGACGCCCGCTGAGCCAGACATCGGCTCGACAATCACCGCGGCAATGGTAGAGGCATCGTGCAGCGCAATTTGGTCGAGCAGCGCATCGGCAAGCTCAGCGCCGGTTTCCGCTTGACCACGGGTGTAAGCGTGGCCCGCTTGAAGGGTATGCGGTAGGTGCGTCACATCCATTAACTGGCCGTAGTGTTTACGGTTGCCACCGATACCGCCCAGGCTGGTGCCACCGATATTCACCCCGTGATAGCCCTTGGCACGGCCGATCATACGGGTCTTCTCAGGCTTACCTTTTAGTCGCCAGTAGGCCTTGGCCATTTTGACCGAGGTATCGGCGGCTTCTGAACCTGAGTTAGTGAAGAACACGTGATCCAGCCCAGCAGGCGTTAGGCTAGCGACTTTTTCCGCCAGCTTGAACGCCAGCGGATGGCCAAGCTGAAAACCTGGGGCAAAATCGAGGCTGCCGAGCTGCGCTGCTACAGCCTTTTGGATCTCTTCGCGGTTATGCCCCGCGCCGCAGGTCCATAGCCCGGAAAGCGAATCGAACAGCTTACGGCCTTGGTCATCAATGTAGTAACGCCCTTCTGCCCCAGCGATCACCCGCGGGTTGGCATGGAAGTCGCGGTTGGCGCTAAACGGCATCCAGTAGTGTTGATTAAGTGCCGTTTTTGAGGGCGCATCCCCCATAGAAGAAGGTGAGGCTTTAGTCTTGGTTTTGCTTTTTATTCCAAACATGGTGTCCGGCTCCATCGTATGAGGCATTGCCCCAGCATGCGCCACCGAACACGTTTATAAAATTACGCTCTTCTTTTGTTCACGTTAGAGAATCTATACGTAAAACGGTGTTGTGAAGACCTTGCAACCTTGACGGCTGCTTAAAAAACACCTAATCATTATATTTATGCGAATAAATACAACAAATATCTGGATCACGCCCAAACAGTCCACAGCACCGATAGCGTCGCGCTAATAACCGCTGCTGTTGGCTGCCATGTGCTGAAAAGAACGCTCACTTACTAAACATAAATAATTCACCAGGAACATAGGGCTTACTTGCTATGAAATATTTAACTCCGCTCAAACTGTCCATTTATGGCGGCATGATATTCAGTTTTTTCATGTTGGAAAGTCCCATCATTATGCTGGCTAATCGGATTGAACCCATGGTACTGGGCATTCCGTTTCTTATTGTATGGAACCTGTTTTGGTGGTTTGCGTTAACAGCGCTTTTTTTGGTGGCGTACTTTACTAATTGGGGCAGCCCGACACCAATGGCTGAAAACACTGCTAAACAACAGCCATAAAGAGAGGGATTAACCATGACAGGTAGTCTATTAATTATCGCTGCATTTATGATTATCCCCTTGATAGTAGGGATTTTATCAGCAAGACAATCACAGGAAACCAGTGAAGACTTTTTCGTTCAAGGTCGTGCCATGGGTAGTATTGCGGTGTTCTTCACCGTTGCCGCCACTTGGTGGAGTGCCTTTGCCTTCCTGGGTTCTAACGCAACGTTTTATACCAACGGCCCGGTATTTCTTACCGCGCTAGCCTGGAACCTGCTATTTGGCTTTATGTATTACTGGATAGGCAAGCGGGTTTGGTTTTTAGGTAAACGATTCAACTATTTAACGCCTTCAGATTTAATTGGCGACTTTTATAATAGTGAGGCGCTGCGCATTACCGTTGCAGCAATCACGCTGATTTTTACCGTGCCTTATTTACAGATCCAATTAACCGGGGGCGCTTACTTAATTGAAGTTGCCTCAGGGGGATTAATTCCTTTCTGGTTAGCAGCGTTGCTGTTTTACTTCATTATTATTATCTATGTGTGGATCGGTGGTATACGCGCCATCGCCTGGACCGACGTGATATACGGCGCACTGCTGTTCTTTGGCATGCTGTACGCGGGCTACTATATTTCCACCCAGTTAGGAGGGCCAACGGCACTATTTAGCCAGCTACACCAAACCTCCCCCGAACACCTCACCATGCCAGGGCCTAACGGCACGATGGGTTACCCCATGTGGTTCTCGCTTTTCGCTATTACCGCGATTGGTGCCTTTATGGGCCCACAAATCTGGCTGCGCATGTACTCGGTAAAACACGGCAAACTGTTTAACCTAATGCCATTTCTACTTGGCCTGGCAGCCTTTGCCTACGTGGGGTCGGTGCTTTCTGGTTACTCCGGCGTAATACTCGAACCCAATGTAGAAAATCCTGATCAAATCCTGCCCATTATGCTGATGGAGTATGCGCCTTACTTACTCGCCTCGCTGATTATGGCGGCAGGCGCTTCGGCCGCCATGTCGACCGCTAACTCGCAGATTCACGCGGTTTCCACTGTGGTCACAATGGATATCTACAAACGCTATGTGAACCGTGAAGCAAGCCAGGCACGTATCGTTTATATCGGTCGTCTATCGTTGGTGGGCTTCTCTCTGACGGCTTATATCATGGCGCTTACGGTACCCGGCGTACTGGTCACCATTGGTATTGCTGCGCTGGCGGGCACTGCACAGCTGGTGATTCCTACTATTGGTGCCATCACTTGGAAAAAAGCCCACCCCACCGCTGCGCTCGCTGGTTTGTGGGCGGGTGTTGCCTGCGTGCTACTGATGACCTTTGGCCCGCTAAGCGCTCCCTTTGGCTACCATGCGGGTATTTGGGGCCTATTGCTAAACACTGCGCTGTTTGTAGGCCTAAGCCATGCGCTACATCGTCGCGATACAGCAGTAGTAGAACGTTTTACCCAGGCACGCTACGACTATGATGCCGAGTACCACCCCGAGCGCTTGCTTGCATACACCCAAGAAACGACCAACGCCGCTAACTACAAATAAGGAGTGGAGTTGATGGCTCAAACCCCTGTTTCAGCCTCAAGGCGCCGACCCAAGCTTGCCGAGTTGATTAGCGATGATATCAAGCGCTGGATTGCCGCCGAGTCATTGGGGGAAGGCGACCGGCTACCCAATGAGAAAGCCCTGATGGAGCTTTACGGCAGCGCTAAGGCCACAGTACGCGAAGCATTGAAGATCCTCGAGGTTGAGGGGCTAATCACCTTAAAAACCGGGCCTAAAGGCGGCGCGGTAATTAACCAGCCGGGCATGGAGCCCGCTAGTCGCATGCTGCGCAACTTTCTGCACTTCCAACAGTTGGATGGCAGGCAAGTCTACCAACTACGCAAGCTATTGGAGGTTGAGCTGGCGGCCTCGGTAGTAGGCAGGCTGACAGAGCATGATTTCCAGCAGCTTGAAGCCAACATGTCAGCCTGCGCCTGCTGTGGCGGAGAGGAGGATCATCGCCGCCAGCGCTTTTTAGAGCTGGAGTTTCACCAACTTCTGGCCCGCGTCTGCCCTAACCCTTTGCTGGCGTTTATGTGCCAGTTTTTAAACGACATGCTGCGCGATTTAGTGGTGATCAAAAAAGCTTATGTGCCTGAGCGCAAGCAGTTCGACCACGCCAACCAGGATTACCACCGCCAGTTGGTTGAGGCCTACCGTGCAGAAGATACTCAGCGTGTCCGCAACATTATGGCTGAGCACATGGCTGATGCCGAGCACCATATGAGCGCACTGGAAACAGAAATGGCTGCACAGATGCTGTTTAGCGGCGATTTACTGCACGCCCATAATCACCGTTCCAAGCTACACGACTTACCAACGGAAAACGCGTCCGTTTAACCTTGCGAGGATACTGAGATGAATACTTACGTTACACCCACCAACGATATAACCAACTTACGCACCGACAGTGACCGCCTATGGCAGGCGCTGATGGAAATGGCCAAGCTAGGCGCCACCCCCAAAGGTGGGGTGAATCGCCAGGCGCTCACCGACCTTGAGCGCCAAGGGCGCGACCTGTTTATTCAATGGTGCCGGGCGGAAGGCTGCACGATTCGAATTGATAATATCGGCAATATTTTTGCCCGCAGGGAAGGCTGCGATCCTAACGCCAAAACGGTTATGGCGGGCAGCCACCTTGATAGCCAGCCTACTGGCGGAAAATATGATGGCTGCTTCGGCGTGCTTTCTGGCCTCGAAGTGATTCGCACCCTTAATGAGCACAAAATCACTACTCAAGCGCCTATCGAAGTCGTCGCTTGGACTAACGAAGAGGGCTGCCGTTTTGCCCCCTGCATGATGGGTTCCGGTGTCTTCACCGGTGTGCTCGAATTTGACGCCATGATGGCACGCACCGACGCTGATGGCGTGACCGTTAGCGATGCGCTTGATGCTATCCACTATCGCGGCAGCGATGAGGTCTCGCCAAGCGAGATCAAAGCCTATTTTGAACCGCACATTGAGCAAGGGCCTATTTTAGAAGACACCGACACTACCATTGGCGTGGTTATTGGCGGGCTTGGCCAGAAGTGGTTTGATTTAACCCTGACCGGGCTTGAAGCCCACGCGGGCCCTACACCGATGAACCTACGTCGCGACGCCATGATGGGTGCTGCGGAAGTTACCCAAGCGCTCAACCGCATCGCCTTTGATCACCAGCCCCACGGGCGCGGCACGGTCGGCTGTATGACGCTACACCCTGGTTCACGAAACGTGATTCCCGGCCAGGTCAAAATGACCCTGGATATGCGCCATTGGGAACCTGAAGCGCTTGAGACGATGGGCCAAGCCGTTGCCAATGCCGTTGAAGAAATTTGCCAACGCCATGGGCTTGAATACGAGCTAACCCCCACCGCAGACTTTGAACCTGAACACTTCAATCAAGCGTGTGTTGATACCGTGCGCCAGGCCGCCGAAAAGCTCCAACTGTCGCATATGGATATCATCAGCGGTGCCGGGCACGATGCAATGTTCGTTGGCCGGGTTGCCCCTGCCGCGATGATCTTTATCCCCTGCAAGGATGGCATCAGCCATAACGAGATTGAGAGCGCCACGCCAGAGCACGTACACGCAGGTTGTAATGTGCTACTCCACGCCATGCTTGAAGCTGCCGGTGTTGAGGGTGGTGAATAATCATGGCCGAGACCTTTGAAACACTGACGGCAGTCGACGCATTGGCACGCTTCGGCGAGGGATCGCTCTCGCCGGAAACGCTGGTTGATGACTGCTTAGCGCGTATTGAGCGACATAACCCCAAGGTAAATGCCTTCACCTGTATTAACGGAAAAGAGGCCCGCCGATTAGCCGCAGAATCCACTCGACGCTGGCAAACAGGCACACCCTGCGGCCCGCTGGATGGCGTTCCTGTCACCATTAAGGATTTAACCTTAACCAAAGGACTGCCCACGCGCTTGGGTTCAACGACCACCCCGGATGGCCCTTGGGAGGTAGATGCTCCGATCAGCCGTCATCTACGCAATGCTGGGGCCATCGTGATCGGCAAGACCACCTCGCCGGAATTTGGTTGGAAAGGCGTCACCGATAACCCGTTGCATGGCATTACCCGCAACCCCTGGAACACGGCATTAACGCCCGGGGGATCATCCGGCGGCGCGGGGGCAGCCGCGGCACTTAACCTTGGCCTGTTGCATCAGGGCAGCGACGCGGGTGGTTCCATACGCATTCCATGCAGCTTTACGGGCACTTTTGGTATTAAACCGACCTTTGGCTGGGTGCCCCAGTGGCCCGCCAGCGCCATGAGTACGCTTTCTCACTTGGGCCCGATGACCCGCACCGCCGCCGACAGCGCGCTCATGCTTAGCGTGATGGCGCAGCCCGATACTCGGGATGGCTATTCCGGTAATCCGCTTGGACCAGACTGGCTAACGCCCCCCCCTGCTGATCTACGCGGCTGGCGAATCGCCTTTAGCGCTGACCTTGGCTATGTAGAAGTAGCACCTGATATTGCGCAGCGGGTTGAGGAAGCAGTTGCCCATCTAGAAGCATTGGGCGCGACGGTAGAGCGAATTGACCCTGGCTTTAGTGATCCGCTTGAGACGTTTAATACGCTGTGGTTTGCGGGCGCCATCCAAGCGCTCGAAAAACTCAACGAGCAGCAGCAGGAGGCACTCGACCCAGGGTTTCTGGATATTGCGAGGCGCGGGCAGGATGTATCGCTTTCCGCCTACCTTGCCGCGCGGCGCGAGCGTAGCGAGCTGACGGCATATATGGAGGCGTTTCATCAACAGTATGACCTGCTGGTCACACCCACCATGCCGATTGCCCCCTTTGCCGCGGGCCACAACGTGCCACCGGGTGGCACCTACCGCGACTGGATGGACTGGACGCCGTTCAGCTACCCCTTCAATCTCACCCAGCAGCCAGCCGCATCGCTGCCTTGCGGGCTGGATAACCAAGGCCTGCCAGTAGGCTTGCACCTTGTAGCAGGCAAATTCCAGGATCTAAAAGTGCTGCATGCCGCTCAGTTGCTTGAGCGCTATTTGCCGCCACTGACGCCGACTGGAGTGGTAGAGGTGTTATAAAGTCGGTCTTACAGCATTACCTCATAGCCTTCAAATTTAGGCGGGCCGAGATAAGTGCTTTCCGGCACTTTAGCATTGCGTAAGCCTCATCTCGGGAAGCCAAGCTAACACGGCACAAGGCTCAGCCCAATCAATGCCGCTTAAAGTCCTCATCCGGCTTTACTTGTGTGGGGAGAGCCCCTGCATCTTCCAGGTCTACCCAAGGCTCGCGAGGTGCTTCAATACGCGAACCGGTACGGGCGGCAAATCTCTCACTGTGCAATGCTTTGAGTAGTCCAAACACCATTAAGATCACTACCACTGAAAATGGCAAGGCAGCCATAATCACCGCTGACTGAAGGGTTTCAAGGCCACCCGCCAGCAGCATTACGGCTGTCAGCAAACCCAGCCCAGCCCCCCAGATGATGCGATGTACAGTGGGCGGTTCAGGATCACCGCCGGCGAGAATAGTGTTGATCACCAGTGTTCCAGCGTTGGCAGAGGTGATCAGGTAGGTCGCAATCAACACCACCAGTACCGCCGATACGCCGATGCCAAGCATGCCCAGATCCATTGCCGCTACCGTGGCAAACAGCGCCGTAGCCACATCGTCGTCCACGGCCTGGATGATCCCCCCTGCGCCAAAGAGTTCGTGATAGAGCGCGGTGCCGCCAAACAGGCCAATCCAGATAATGGTGATCACCGTGGGCACTAGCAGTACCCCCATCACGAACTCGCGGAAGGTACGCCCCCGGGAGACCCGGGCAATGAACATACCGACGAAAGGCGACCAAGCAAGCCACCACCCCCAGAAAAAGACCGTCCATTCTGATTGCCAGCCATCAGCGACGGTGGCATTGGTGTGAAAGGCCATGCCGAGCAGGTTTTGTAAATAGTCGCCAGCGGATTCGATCGTTAGCGCTATCAGGTACTGGGTCGGGCCAAATAGCAGCATGAAGACCACCACCGCAATACTTAGCCAGAAGTTAACCTCGGAGAGTAGGCGCACGCCGCGCTTGACTCCAGAGACCACTGACAGCGTCGCCACGCTCATAATCACGGCAGTGACCAGCAGTTGGAGTCTGACCGATGGCTCCCACCCGAACACTGCATCAAGGCCCGCATTCATTTGCTGAACGCCGAGCCCCAACGTGGTAGCGATCCCGAACACCGTGCCGAATACGGCAAGCAGGTCGACCACGTCGCCTAATATGCCATGATTATGCTTGCCCAGAATCGGCTCCAACCCAGAGCGCACCGTCAGCGGCAGGTTACGGCGATAGGCGAAGTAGGCCAGCACTAACGCAACGAAAGAGAAGATCGCCCAGCCATTCAACCCCCAGTGGAAGTAGGTCAGGCGCATCGCCACCCGCGCTGCCTCAGGGCTCATACCTTCGGATATGAAAGGATTTTCCTGAAATTGCAGGATCGGCTGAGCCACCGCCCAGAATAGAAGCCCTACCCCAGTGCCCGCGGCGAACAGCATTGAAACCCAGGAGAAAAAGGTGAACTCCGGCTGTTCGTTATCACCACCCAAGCGTACGTTCTTGAAGCGCCCTACACCCAGCCAGATCATAAACAGCAGTAAAAACGCGACGAGTAAGACGTAGTACCACTCAAGAAAGGGGTTCACTGAGCGACGCATGCGTTCAAGGACGTCGGCGAGGTGTCCGGTAAAAAAGGCCCCATAAATTAAAGCCGCTACCACCATAATAATGGCGATCAACGTGACGCGAGCATTCATTCCCTTGAATAACCCTGAGGTGGCTTGGCGATACATCACATCTCCTTGCTTAGCGAACTTATGTTTGATTTAATTTTAAATATTCAGCTCCATCAGCCCCACAGCAGGCGATACCACCTTGTGACGAAAGATATCAGCAAGATATCTTGCTAACGAAATCATTGCACTGGCGGCCCGCACAGTAAGTCGTCGTTCATGTGGAAACACCAAACATCTCTCTTCCTGCCTTCCCCCAAATAAAGACGGTCACCAACGCGGCTGTGAGTGATACGCCAACAGGCCCTAGTAGCAACCTACTCGGTAGATGACACGTTACGTTAGTGTAACTAGCTCACCCTCTTATAAAAACCGTCTGGTCGGTTTTTATTGACGACCATCAAATTTAAATGATTAAATCTAATGAATAATTGCAATCATTGGGGCTGTTGCTTAATACACATACATTCGAAAATGTATGTGTATTATTAGCTTCTGCTTTCCTCATAACTCGTTGAATCATTAAAGCATCGCCGCTTTCGGCTCTATTCTACTTCTGCTTTTCCCCCCCTCAAAAGGGAACTGATATGAATCAAACCAAACTCTGCCAAGACACGAGAGCCAGGAGTTCTCTACCCAAAAAGGAAGCTCTTCGTCGGCACCATTTGGCGCAAACTTTACGCATGCCTTTGAAAAAAAAAGCCTTCAGCACTCAATGCGGACACCTACGCCTTAAATTGGCAACAAGAAATGATTGTAATTAAGGATTGTCGTTATCGCCCCAAGCTAGCACGCCCCTTGATTCGTTGGTTATTGCGACGAGAGTGCAAAGCATACCAGCGGCTTTATGGTACGGAGCTTGTTCCCGAGTGGTTGGGCTGGCTCGACAAAGACGCTTTTATGTTACGTTACGTGCCGTCCATACCTATTTCAAAACTCGACACTCGCCAGCTAATACAAGCCAACCTCAAACTTCAGAAAAGCGTTGAAATTTTGCATGAACGCCGCCTCTTCCATATGGATTTACGCAGTGGAGGAAACATCTTGGTGGCCCCAGGCGGGCGTGTCTACCTAGTCGATCTCGCATCAATGGTTAAGCTGAAACCCTGGGCCGCCCCATTCGCTTGGTGCTTTCGACGTTGGGATGAGTATGGATTGCAAAAATGGCGTAGGAGAGTCATTTCATTGTTAGCAGCACGAGAGTAAATTTTAAAAATTAAAAACCGACTAGACGGTTTTTAATTGATCAAGGTCAAAACCTTGTCTATAAATAATTAGATAATAGTAACGACAAATTTAACTTTTTAATCCAAGCGTACGCCACAAAAGTTTTCTCAGCGCTAGCTCTTCACATCTATCGGGAGAGTAGCGGTGAGCGCTCCGTCTGAAATCAAGTCAATCTTGCTTTGACAGCCAAAACCTCGACACGGTGACTGAGTCAGTCACGTTAACCCATTAATCGACTGCCAAATAAGAGTACAACACCATGAAGTCAAGCAGTAAAAGCAAGTTGATCAAGAGTCTGGCAACCCTTGCCGCTATCAGTATCGTGGCTTGGTTGGTCTGGAGGGAACTGCAGCCAGATGGCCCAGGCAAGGGTATCACTAGCGGCAACGGACGCATTGAAGCCACTGAGATCGATATTGCCACCCGCGTCGCCGGCCGCCTCGCCGAGGTATTGGTTGAGGAGGGAGAGTTCGTTGAAGTCGGCCAAGTGGTCGCCCGCATGGATACCGCCACCCTGGAGGCCGATCTAGCTCAGGCCAGAGCACAAACTCGCCGAGCCGAGAACGCCCTAGAGACAGCCCGAGCCATGGTTGCCATGCGCCAGAGCGAGCTGGAAACCGCACGCGCTGTAGTCAACCAGCGACAAGCTGAACTGAATGCCTCTCGAAAGCGCTACGAGCGTTCGGCTGAATTGGTAGAGCGAAACGCCATCTCTCGCCAGCAATTCGACGATACCCTAGCCGACTACCAAAGCCAGCAGGCCGCCCTGGCTTCAGCCAATGCACAGGTGCTCTCCGCCCAAGCCGCTATCCGCGCTTCCGAATCCCAGGTAATCGAAGCCGAGTCAGAGGTGGAAGCCACCCAGGCCTCGATCCAGCGCATCGAGGCCGACCTGGAGGACAGCGAGCTGAAAACTGACCGCTTGGCCCGAGTACAGTACCGGGTGACCGAACCAGGCGAGGTGTTGGGTGCCGGAGGCAAGGTACTCAACCTAGTCGACCTCACCAAAGTCTATATGACGTTCTTCTTACCCACCAGCGAGGCAGGCCGGGTTGCCATCGGCGACGAGGTTCGCCTAGTGCTAGATGCTGCCCCGGACTATGTGATTCCTGCACGGGTCAGCTTCGTAGCCAGCATTGCACAGTTCACCCCCAAAACCGTAGAAACGGAGAGCGAACGGGAAAAATTGATGTTCCGAATTCGCGCTCAGATAGATCCAGCACTGCTTCTCGAACATATTGAGCAGGTCAAGACAGGACTGCCCGGCATGGCCTATCTAAAAATCGAGAAAGAAGCGACCTGGCCCGACCATCTCCAGGTCAATGTTTCACCATGATCCAAGATACACACTCTGTCGCCCACGTCAGCGCGCTAACATTGCGCTTCGGCAGCATCACAGCACTTGACGCACTGGATCTGGAACTGCCAGCTGGCTGCATGATCGGGTTGATCGGCCCAGATGGTGTCGGAAAATCCAGCCTGCTGGCGTTACTCGCTGGCGCTCGCAAAGTGCAAGAGGGCGAGGTTACGGTGCTAGGCGGCGACATGCGTGACAAGCGGCACCGGAGCCGCGTAGGGCCACGTATTGCCTACATGCCCCAAGGGCTAGGTAAAAACCTCTATCCCACCCTCTCCGTTGAGGAGAATCTGCAGTTCTTCGCCCGGCTGTTCGGCCACGGGGCCAGTGAGCGTCGCCGACGTATCGACGACCTGACTCGCAGCACAGGGCTACACTCGTTCTTGACGCGCCCTGCTGGAAAACTCTCAGGCGGCATGAAGCAGAAGCTCGGGTTGTGTTGTGCGCTGATTCATGACCCCGACCTGCTGATTCTTGACGAACCCACCACCGGCGTCGACCCGCTGGCCCGCGCCCAGTTCTGGGACTTGATCACCCGCATCCGCGTCGATCGACCACAGATGAGCGTGATAGTTGCCACCGCCTACATGGACGAAGCCCAGCGTTTTGACTGGCTGGTAGTGATGGATGCAGGACGCATACTCGCCACCGGCACCGCCAAGGAGCTGCTTGAACGTACCGCCAGCGACTCACTGGATGGCGCCTATATTGAGCTGCTACCGGAAGAGAAGAAACGCGGCTATCAACCTGTGCATATCCCTCCGCTGGAAGTCGATACCGAGACCGACATCGCCATCGAAGCCAAGGGCTTGACCATGCGTTTCGGCGATTTTGTGGCCGTCGACCATGTCAGCTTTCGTATCCGGCGCGGCGAAATCTTTGGTTTCCTCGGTTCCAACGGCTGCGGCAAGTCAACCACCATGAAAATGCTCACCGGTCTACTGCCTGCCAGCGAAGGCCGGGCTTGGCTGTTCGGTCAGGAGGTCGATCCACGGGATATCGATACCCGCCGACGAGTGGGCTACATGTCCCAAGCATTCTCATTGTATGGCGAACTCACCGTGCGCCAGAACTTGTTGCTGCACGCGCGTCTATTCCAGATTGCAAAGCACGACATCCCCGACCGGGTCACCGAGATGGTCAAGCGCTTCGAGCTCGATCATGTCCTCGACGACCTGCCGGAGAGTCTACCGCTGGGGGTGCGTCAGCGGCTATCGCTGGCAGTCGCGATGGTCCACAAGCCCGAACTATTGATACTCGACGAGCCTACCTCAGGTGTCGACCCGATCGCCCGTGACAACTTCTGGCGCCTCCTGGTCGAGCTGTCGCGACGGGATCGGGTGACTATCTTTATCTCTACTCACTTCATGAATGAGGCCGAGCGCTGCGACCGCATGTCGATGATGCACGCCGGCCGTGTACTCGACAGCGACACGCCAGCGGCGCTGGTCGAGAAGCGTGGCGCTGCAACACTGGAGGAAGCCTTTATAGGCTACCTGCTCGAGGCGGGCGCGGATCAGGAGAGCTCAGAACCGCAAAACACACCACAGGAAGTCGGCAGCGCCTCAGAATCACCCCCTATCGCCGAAGAGAGCCATCTTGACTCACCGCGCCACCAGCATTTCAGCCTGCAGCGCATGCTTAGCTATATGTGGCGCGAAACCCTGGAGTTACGCCGAGACCCGGTGCGTGCGGCCCTGGCACTGGTCGGCTCGCTTATCTTGATGTTTGTGATTGGTTTCGGTATCAGCATGGATGTCGAGGATCTCAGCTACGCCATCCTCGACCGTGACCAAACCTCGCTTAGCCACAATTACGCTCTGAATCTCTCTGGAGCCCCTCACTATTTTATCGAGCGCCCACCACTGACTGACTATGAAGAGCTTGATCGCCGCATGCGTAGCGGAGAACTGGCCCTGGCGATCGAGATACCTCCGGGATTTGCACGTGACGTGATGCGTGGACGCAACGTGGCGATCGGGGCCTGGATCGATGGCGCCATGCCCCAGCGCGCTGAAACCGTGCAGGGCTACGTCCAGGGCATGCATCAGCAGTGGCTACAGGAGCAGGCAAGGCAGTCTGGAATAGCGGCCATCGCGATGGCGGCCAGCATCGAGAACCGCTACCGCTACAACCCCGATATACAGAGCCTTCCAGCCATGGTACCTGCCGTGATTCCACTACTGTTACTGATGCTCCCGGCAATGCTTACCGCGCTGTCGGTAGTACGTGAAAAAGAGATGGGCTCGATCATCAACCTCTATGTCACCCCGGTCACCCGAGCCGAATTCCTAATCGGCAAGCAGATTCCCTACATTGGCTTGGCAATGATCAACTTTCTGTTGATGACCGGGCTTGCGATCACGCTGTTCGGCGTGCCGATCACCGGCAGTTTCCCTACGCTGGCACTTTCGGCGCTAGTGTTCTCGATCATTGCTACGGGGATGGGTTTGTTGGCATCCACTATCACCAAAAGTCAGATCGCCGCCATGTTTTTCGCCATGATCGGCACCCTCATCCCCGCTACTCAGTTCTCAGGCCTGACCGACCCGGTCTCGTCACTAGACGGTGTCGGGCGATTCATCGGCAATATCTACCCGGCAAGCCATATGTTCACCATCAGCCGCGGCGTATTTAGCAAGGCACTCGACCTTCGCGACCTCATCGGTTCGTTCTTACCGATGCTGTTGTCGGTTCCCGTGATCATGGGGCTGGCGATCATCCTCCTCAAAAAGCAGGAGCGTTAAGATGCGCCAAATCGCCACTATTTTTCGCCTCGGCATCAAGGAGTTCTGGAGCCTGTTGCGCGACCCGACAATGCTGGTGCTCATCGTTTACGTATTCAGTATCGCCGTTTATACCTCCGCCACGGCGATGCCCGAGACGCTGAACAACGCGCCTATTGCGATCGTCGACGAAGACGACTCACCGCTCTCCGCGCGTATTGTTTCAGCCTTCTATCCCCCACAGTTCGTCCATCCGAAAATCATCTCATTTCCAGAAATGGACGCGGGACTGGATGCCGGGCACTACACCTTTGTGCTGGTTATTCCCGCCAACTTCCAGCGTGACGTACTGGCCGGACGCACGCCCGACCTCCAGCTCAATATCGACGCCACCCGCATGAGTCAGGCCTTCTCGGGCAATAACTATGTACAGCAGATCGTCATGGGCGAGATCAATGGGTTCGTCCAGCGGTATCGCGCTAGAGCCGTACCGCCTGTCGACCTGGCCCTGCGCGCACGCTTCAACCCTGGGTTGGAACAGTTCTGGTTTGGCTCGCTAATGTCAATCATCGATAACGTCACGATGCTCTCCATCATTCTCACTGGTGCGGCACTGATCCGCGAGCGTGAGCACGGCACCATCGAACACTTGCTGGTCATGCCAGTCACCCCAACGGAGATCATGCTGGCCAAGGTGTGGTCGATGGGGGCGGTCGTCTTGATCGCCGTGACACTCTCGCTAACCTTCGTCGTACGGGGCCTGCTGCAAGTACCGGTAGAAGGGTCGGTCGCCCTGTTTTTGGCAGGAGCCGCCCTGCACCTGTTCGCCACCACCTCGATGGGTATCTTCCTGGCCACCCTGGCACGCAGCATGCCGCAATTTGGCATGCTGATGATCTTATTTCTAATGCCGCTTCAAATGCTCTCGGGCAGTGCTACACCACGCGAAAGCATGCCCGAATTTGTCCAGAATGTAATGCTCATCGCCCCCACTACACACTTCGTCGAGCTGAGCCAGGCCATTCTATTCCGTGGGGCCGGCATTGATGTCGTCTGGGGTCAGTTTCTGATGCTGCTGATAATTGGCAGCGTGCTATTCACCATCTCATTGACTCGCTTTCGCAAGACCATCAGCCAGATGGCCTGAGGAAAGCAGCGCCCATTCGCGCAACAAACCAGAAGGAGCACACAATGAACCACAACATCAACCTACCTCTGGCGCTTTTTCAAGCCAATCAGGATCTTTGTTATCAAACGATGGAACTGACACAGAAAAGTCAGCAAGCGTGGCACATATTCGACACTCAACCCTACGCTAAGGGCACATACATACAGCAGTCCTTTGATAAACAGAGTGCTCTGCTAATGGGCCTGTATGAAGCTCTATTAAGTTGGCAGGTTCAAACGACAAAAGCCTTGCTTGACACTACCTGTGCTAACTCTCCAGCGCTCTACTGGCTATACACCTGCACACCAGACGCCCAAGACACAGCAAAAAAAGGAGAGTGAACGGATGACAGCTCAACACACAGCACTTGTAACTGGTGGCATGGGCGGCCTCGGTGAAGCTATCGCGCGGACACTACACGATGCGGGACATCACGTCCTGGTCACTCACTCGCCCAACAATGACCATGTCCAAACGTGGCTGCAGCAGCAGGCCAGTAAGGGCTACCACTTCTCCGCCTACGCCGTCGATGTGGCCAACTTTGACGATTGTCAGCGACTGGCAAGCAATATCGAGGCCGAAGGCACCGTTGTCGACATTCTGATCAATAACGCTGGCATCACCCGCGATGCCACCTTCCGCAAACTGACAAAGGTCGACTGGGATGCGGTGATGCGTACCAATCTGGACTCGATGTTCCATATGACCCAGCCATTTTGCGACGCAATGGTCGAGCGCGGCTGGGGGCGTATCGTCAATATCTCCTCGATCAACGGTTCCAAGGGCCAGTTCGGCCAGACCAACTACGCCGCTGCCAAGGCTGGCATTCATGGCTTCACCAAGTCGCTGGCCATGGAAGTGGCGAAGCGTGGCGTTACCGTCAACACCGTCTCTCCTGGCTACCTAGAGACCAGCATGGTGATGGCGGTACCCAAGGAGGTATTGGAGTCGAAGGTGATCTCCCAGATTCCGGTTGGGCGGCTCGGCAAACCGGACGAGATAGCCACATTGATCGCCTTCATCTGTAGCGAACAAGCTGGTTTCATGACCGGCAGTAATGTGGCGATGAACGGCGGGCAGCATATGTACTAAGCGGCCCGCGTAACGGGAGGGGGACATCGCCCCTCCCACTCGGCACTATTCTCTTACAAAGGAGAAGATCCCATGGTAAAAGCGCTTAATGAACCCACCCAGCGCCCTGCTGGGTGGCCACTACTGGACATGACTCAGGGGTATGCGGCTGCCGCACTGGATTACTCGACCGATGCTTGGCAACGTGCCGTACTCTATGCTGATGTGATGCGTCAGCGTGGTGACCAGTACCGGGAGCATCTGGAAGATGACGCCCCACATGTGCTCGACTTCGCCTATGACGTCGTCGTCTCAGGTCGCGATCTACCGCGCCCAGTGAACTATGGGCTGGCGCGAATTCAAGCACTGGAAGATGTTCCCGTAGAACCTCACAAGCGGCCCTTCGTGGTGGTCGATCCGCGTGCTGGCCATGGCCCTGGGATTGGCGGTTTCAAGGCTGAGAGTGAGGTCGGTGTCGCACTTTCTGCCGGGCATCCCTGCTATTTTATCGGCTTCGGCCCCGACCCCGAGCCGGGTCAAACCGTCGAAGACGTAATGCGCGCAGAAGTCGCCTTCCTTGAGAAGGTCACCGAGCTGCATCCACACAGCGAAGGCAAGCCTGCGGTGGTCGCCAACTGCCAGGCCGGGTGGCAGATACTGATGGCCGCGGCTCTGCGTCCCGAGCTGTTTGGCCCCATCATTGTCGCTGGCACCCCAGTATCGTACTGGGCCGGCGGGCCGGGTAAGAACCCCATGCGCTACGCGGGTGGTCTGCTCGGCGGCAGTTGGGCAACTGCGCTGGCCAGCGATCTGGGCAACGGTCGCTTCGACGGTGCCCACTTGGTGCAAAACTTTGAAAGTCTCAACCCCGCCAACACCCTGTGGGGCAAACAGTACAACCTGTACGCCAATATCGATACCGAGGCGCCGCGCTACCTGGGCTTTGAGAAATACTGGGGTGGCCACGTCTTCCTCAACGCCGTCGAAATGCAGTATATCGTTGACAACCTGTTTATCGGTAACCGTCTGTCGAGCGCCGAGCTGGTCACCTCGGATGGAATCCGCCTGGACTTACGCAATATCCGCTCACCGATCGTGGTGTTCTGTTCCAATGGCGACAATATCTCCCCTCCTCCGCAGGCACTTGGCTGGATCACCGACCTCTACCGCGATGATGATGAAGTGATCAGTCACGACCAGACCATTGTCTACGCAGTACACGACAACATCGGCCACCTGGGGATCTTTGTTTCCGGCAGCGTAGCCCGCAAGGAGCACCAAAAATTCGCCAGTAACATAGACTTAATCGACGTGCTGCCCGCCGGTATCTACCAAGCAGAGATTCAGGATAAGACCGAGGACATGCCACAAGCCGAGCTGGTCGAGGGCGACTTCGTATTGTCGTTCAAGGCTCGCCGTGTCGAAGACGTCCGCGCAATCGTTCAGCCAGACGAGGAAAACGACCGAAAATTTGCAGCTGTCAACCAGGTATCACGAATTAACCTGGGGCTTTATCGTCAGTTCGTTCAGCCCTGGGTACGCTCCCGTTCCACGCCTGCATTAGCCCACTGGCTGCAGAGCGTACATCCACTGCGTATCGCCTACGAACGCTGGTCGAGCCGGCACCCCTTGGCCTCGACGGTGGCCGAGCAGGCACGCCATATTCGTGAAGCGCGTCTCCCCGTCGCCAGTGACAATCCCTTTGTGCAATGGCAGCAAGCTTACTCCGATGCCCTGGTGTCGGCGCTGGATCATTGGCGCATACAGCGTGATAACACTTACGAGCGCACATTCAACCTGATCTACGGATCCCCCTGGATACAGGCCGTAGCTGGGCTAGCCGCCGATGACCAGCCCTCACGTCCGCATCCCGGTGTCTCACCGGAGCATCGTGCCTTCGTCGCGGAGGAGAGCAAACGCCTACGCGCAGAGATCGATCAGGGCGGCCTGCTGGAAGCCGCTATTCGTGCACTGCTCTTTGTCCGACGTTTTCAAGGTGAAGCCGATGAGCGACGGGCTAATCTCGCGGCCCAGATGCAACAGCCGGACTACCTGGCTACTTTCAACATGACCACCTTCCGCGCACTGTTTCGACGCCAAGCCAAGCTGATGCGCCTCGACCTCGATGCGACGATCGCTGCCATACCCGCATTATTGGCGGGTAGCCGCCCCCACGAGATACGGGATATGGCGAGACTTATCGAGCAGATGCTGACCGCTACCGAACCACTCCTGCCGGAAGAGCAAGCCAGCTTGGAGCAGATGCTGGCGTTATTCGCCGCAGCGGCCCACGAACAGGATTGAGAGTCGTAGCCGCAAGGTTTCACAACAACCCGATCCTCTAAGAAAGAAATTTTCAGGAATCAACTATGTACAAAAAATTGCTTGTACCCATCGACGGCAGCCGAACCTCCCTTTTGGCCTTGGCTCAGGCAAGTTCCCTGGCCAAGTTGACCGGCGCCAGCATCGAGCTACTTCATATCGTTAATGCACTGGAGTACTCCAATGGCTTCGAAAGCCCACGGGCCTATATCGAAAAAGTCAGGCCCTATTTTCTGAAAGTGGGCAATACTCTTCTCGACAGGTCACGCGGCCAGCTAGAGGCACAGGGGGTCATCGTCACTACAGTACTTCTAGAGGCCGATGGAAAGCGGGTATCGGAACTCATCGCTGACCATGCAACGACATCCTTGGCCGATCTCATTATTCTGGGCACCCATGGTCGGCGCGGAGTGCAACGCTTACTACTCGGCAGCGATGCCGAGCAAGTTGCACGTATCGCTCCCGTACCCGTTATGCTGGTCAGGGATACTCTCGGGCATGCAATTTCTCGCACTGGAGAACAAGAAGTGATAAAAAATAACGCCTTTCATACGCCCACTGATGAGTAACTTCGCTTTGTCTTATCCTGCTATTAACTCTATTCGCAAACATCGCCGTCTTCCTTCTGACGTTCGTATAGAACAAATACTCCGTGCGGCCCTGGTGGAATTTTCACAACATGGCTTCTCCTCTGCCCGTATGGAGGATATCGCCCAGCGAGCGGAGCTTTCGAAAGGTGGCCTTTATGCCCACTTTAAGAGTAAAGAGTCGATATTTGAAGCACTGCTGTTAAAGCGCCTGACACCAAGCTTCAACAATCAGCAATGGGCACTAACTGGCGGTGAGTCGCTGAATGAAGCGATAAAATCCTTTATTGACCATCTCTATGGCCAACTGAGTGACCCAGACGTCATTGCTACCTTAAAACTGCTGCTGACGGAAAGCCGACGTATTCCCCACCTTGTTGACTTTTGGCGCAGGGAGATTATCGACAAGTATCTCGCCGAGCAGCAGGCCATTTTGAAAGCAGCTGCCAATAATGGCCACCTCCGCCATAGTGCCTTCCTTGATGACGCTGCACTATTGATGGCTCCAGCGCTGTACGGTGCTGTCTGGCAAATGATTTTTGACGAAACCACCGCTACTGCCACCGTTGACTCTCTGCGACATGCTCACACGCGGATGCTGCATGAACTTTTAGCACCATGACCATCTGGCATTTTTTTCTAATCAACGACAATAAAGACACCCTATGCCGCCATCGTTAGAGATCAACGCCTTTCTCAGTTTCACTCTGGCTATTCTATTGCTGTTCATCGGCAAAGGGCTCACCCAGCATTGGTCCTTACTACGCCGCTACAGCATTCCCGAACCGGTGGTCGGCGGTGCGTTATGCGCGGCCATCGTCTGTCTTCTATATTACGTTTTCGATATTAGTGTTTTCTTTGAGCTTAGTGCGCGTGACATGCTCTTGCTGTATTTCTTCGCCGCCATCGGCTTGAACTCCCAGATCAGTAGCTTGATCAAGGGTGGGCGCCCATTGATGATACTGCTGGCATTAGCCAGTGGTTTCATCGTGCTGCAGAACTTCACTGGCATGGCCATCGCTACCGGCTTTGGCATGGATGCCCGCGCGGGACTAATGGTTGGCTCAATCTCACTGACTGGCGGTGTTGGCACCACTATGGCCTGGACACCTCACTTCGTTGAGGAACTCGGCATCATCAATGCCGGTGAGCTTGGCTTGGCCGCCAATATGATTGGGTTGATAGCGGCCTGCCTGATTGGCGGTCCAATTGCCGGATTCCTTATACGCAGACATAACACCCGCCCTTCCGGCGACGCCGAGCTAGAAATCAGCACTCTACACAAAGATGAGCCATTACTGCGACTCGATTATCATGGCGTGCTGCTAGCCCTCTTCTGGCTCAATCTAACCCTAATGCTAGGACAAGGATTGACTGCACTTATCAGCATAAGTGGCCTGAAGCTACCAAACTTCGTGGGCTGCCTGCTGGCAGGCATCATGTTGCGCAGCTTATGCGATTTAATCACCCATGAAGGCAGAGGTCGATTGTGGAACTGGCCGAGTATGCAACCCGGCATCGCCCTGATCTCAGACATGAGCCTTGGACTGTTCCTGACCATGGCGCTAATGGGGCTGCAACTTTGGGAGCTACAAGGCGTTTTGGGCTTCATCGCTACCTCCCTGACCATACAGATATTGCTAACTATAACGTTCGTGATCTTTGTCGTGCACCGTGTCATGGGGAAAGACTACGAGGCATCCGTAATGTGCGCCGGTTTCGGCGGTATCGTACTCGGCTCCACCGCCACGGCTATCGCAAATATGACCGCAGTCACACGTCAGTACGGTGCGGCGCCGAATGCCTTCATCGTCGTTCCGCTAGTGTGTGGGTTCTTCATCGATCTAATCAATGCGCTAATCATCGGCACCATGGCCGGATGAAGAGAACCCCATACACTTAAAATTAACAAGGTGTCATTGTGAACCCAGCTAGGCTTTTCATCATAATCCTACTGTTTACCACGCTGTCGAGCGGTTGCGCCATGGTCGGCGTCTCTTCGCTCACTCCTGGTGAGTACATCGCTCTTAAGCGAGGGGACCTACTTACCACGGGCGAGCTGAGCGCAGCCACGCAGGAAACTATTCATGTTATCGGTCTGGACGAAGGCCCATGCCGTGAGCCCTCCCAAAACTGTGTCGTTGCCTTAGCCAATGCGCTTGGCATAGATGATGAACGGCGGCTTTCAGCACTTGCAGAGCTTTGGCTTCAAGTGGCGATGTCGCGAGCAGGAGCATCAAGCAGTACTCCTCGCTCTGAGACTGACATTAACGCTTGGGTAGAGGTTGCCAGACATGCCTATGCCTACCTATTCTTCACTGAACGATCACCTGGGGAACGCGCCTTTGAAGATCGTCAGATTCAGGTACGGGACTACTATAATTATGCAGTTCAACAAGTTATTTCCGGGCTGTTTCAACAGAATATCGCAGCTGCCGAAAGCAGCACTAGCCTCTCTGCTTATGACACGCCTACTCTTACTGGTTGGAATATTACCACCGACATAACCGGGCTCCATTTCGCCGACGAGAACGATGTGCCCGAGGAGCTTATCCCAGCATCTTCACTGGTATTTTCCGGTTTGCGCAGCACGTATCGACGTGACGGTTTTGGTGCCGAACTGGTAGCAGTAATGGACGATAGCCTTGCGCTTCATCGTGCTAGAGTCTATAGCGAAATGCCTTTTCCGGCACTTACCGCACTGCTCCATTTTCCCGGCGAAGACCTCGCTCATGTGCTATCCACCCAAGCACTTGAAGTGATCGTACGCGACCCCTATCAAGACGCTAGCATCGAGTTACATGGGCACGAAATTCCTTTAGCCGCGAACTTCACTGCAGGCTATGGCCTGTGGTTAGCGAACTCCGACTTCGCACGTCAGGCCCTCCGTTCCTTGCGAGGCCAAAGGCAGGGTATAAATCGACCGCATATCTATATGATGCAGCCCTTCGATCCTGAACGGCGTGTCATACTTATGCTGCATGGTCTTGGCAGCAGCCCTGAAGCCTGGGTTAATGTTGCCAATGAAGTTCTGGGCGATGAAACCTTGCGGCAAAATTTTCAAATATGGCAAGTCTACTATCCCACCAATATGCCACTCGCCCTGAATCATGCGAGGATCCGTAGTACCGTTGCCGAGACCCTGCAGCAGTTTGACCCAACCTCCGAAACGCTTGCTTCACAAGGTATCGTTTTGATTGGACACAGTATGGGAGGCGTTTTGGCGCGTCTTATGGTCTCCTCTAGCGGAGACAGTCTGTGGAAATTAGTGGAAAGTCACGACCTTTCCCAGGAGCAGCTGACGCTCGTCCAGGAACACCTAGATCCCTTACTCCATTTCGAACCGCTGCCCGAGGTTCATCGTGCGATCTTCATTGCTGCTCCGCATCGAGGTACGCCAGTTGCGGGCCATCGCCTAGGGAGAGCAATGGCCCGTCTTGTGCGACTGCCGCTAACCTTACTGGAAGAATTCGATGATGTTATTAAGACGTTGGCCAATACCGAAAGGCAGTCAGACGGGGGCCGACTTCGCCTCCCCAACAGTATCGATAACTTGAGTGAGTCAGACCCTTTCGTTAGAGCAATCAGCAACCTGCCTATTTCTCCCCAGGTTCAATACCATTCGATTATTGCCCAACGAAACGCCAACACCCTCTTGATAGCCTCAGATGATGGGCTAGTGCCATACACCAGTGCGCACTTAGCTGGAGCGTCTTCTGAAAAAGTGCTTATTTCCGGACATAGCGTCCAGGAAAATGCACAAGCTATTTTGGAAATCAGACGTATTCTGCACGAAGATCTAGCCAACACTTATTAACGGGAGCCAATGGCTTCTTGTCGACAGGAGGCCAACACAATCGATATCACTCTTCCTGCTGCATCGCCAGTTCGACGGCATCGCGGGGGTCTTCCCAGCCTCCACCTAGCGCCTTAAACAGGGTCGCAGTCGCTGTTAGGCGATCGCGCATCGCTTCAGCCAGCTCCAGTTCAGCCGAATGCTGTGCTCTCTGGGCATCCAGGACTTCGATGAAGCTCGTCATACCTTCACGATAGCGGATTTTGGCCAAATCGTAGGTATGGCTAATCGCCTCAACCTGTTTGTGTATCGTATCAATCCGCTCACCACTGGTGTCGTAAGTTACTAGTGCATCACGCACCTCATTGAATGCAGTATTGACTGTAGCGCGATACTGAGTATTCGCCTGCTCGGCTTGTGCCTCAGCAGTCTCAACCTGCGCTCGCGCCCGCCCAAAGTCGAAGAGTGGCCCGGCGATGGAAGCGCCTAGCCCCCAAGTTTCGGCTGAGGAGGTGAACAGATCAGTGGTGTCCGCCGCACTACTCCCCAGAAATGCAGAGAGATTGAGTGATGGCAGCCTGCTCGCCTCAGCCGAGCCTATCCGGGCATTCGCCGCGATCATGGTGGCCTCAGCCGCTCGAATGTCCGGGCGACGCTGCAGCAGGTCGGAGGGCAGTACCGACGGCATCCCACTTGGCAAGACTATCTCATCCAACTGCGAATCACCAAAATCGAGTTCGGCGAATAACTCAGCAGGCGACTTACCGACCAGAATGGCAAGGGCCCCCTCAAGTAAGCGAACCCGCTGTCTCAGGCCAGGCAGTTCAGCACGTGAGGTTTCCAGCTCAGATTGGGCCTGACGCAGTGCCAGTTCATCGGTATCGCCCAGATCAAAGCGTAATTGCTCAAGACGATACGATTCTGCTTGTGAAGCAAGCGTATTTTCGGTAATCCGGTACTGAGCTTCTGCGCTTCTCAGATTGAAATAAGTAGATACGACATCGGTTATGATACCGATACGCGCGGCGTCGTGAGCAAAAGCACTCTCCTCAAGCATAGCCTCCGCCGCTTCACGCTCCCGCGCCAGCCTGCCCCACAGATCCACTTCATACTCTAAAACGCCGGTGATCGAAAACATGTTGTTAGTCGATTCTATCAAATCACGGATCGGCTCCATGTCTCCATTACCAGGCAGCATCGCTCCAGGGGTGCGTTCGCGCGAAGCCTCAGCCTGAAGCGCTACCGTAGGAAATTGTTCAGCACGTGACATACCTAGTTGAGCACGGGCCTCTTGAATACGTTGAAGCTGAAGCCTTAACTCGAGATTCTCGCTAGTAGCTTGCTTAACCAATGCGTCAAGTTTAGGGTCTTGAAACTGGCGCCACCAGTCACTCCAATCATGATGCTGCTTGTCACTCAAGAACACATGCTCAGGCCACTCTTCAGGCAGAGCAATATCAGGTGCCTGATACTCCGGCCCCATGGCACAGCCTGACAGGATTGCGCCAACTAGCAGCGGCGTAAGCAATCCCTTGAAAACAACATTAGGCTCTTCCTTAAACGTTAAAAACATGCTCTAACCTCTTATATTTCTAGTCATTGATAGCACTGGAATCATAACTCTTGATGCTTGAAGCGGTACTGCTTTGGAGTCATCCCAAACCATTGATGGCTGGCCCGATAAAAGCTACTAATCTCAACAAATCCAAGACTCCAGGAGATCTCCTTCATGTTCTTCTTGGAGTAGAGCAAATATTGCTTGGCTTGCTGTTTACGTACATCATCAAGTATCTCTTTGAAACTAGTTTCTTGTACTTCAAGTTCACGTTGTAAGGTTCGCTTACTCACACTTAACCGAATAGCCAAATCCCCCAGGCTAAGAGCTCGGCCTGAAAGTGACTCACTAATTAACTGCCTAATATAATCAACACTTTTTACTGAATTAAAATTTTCAAGCATTGCCTCTGCAATATCTACATGAACGCGGTCAAGATTAGGGTTGAAAGAACGCAGTGGTTTGGAAAGCGTGTCAGCATCAAATAAAATTGAAAAAAAAGGCATCTCAAAATTAATGTTTTTGAAAAACAATGTCCCTTCTTCATAACTATTTGGCCTACCGTACATTACGTTAAGCTCATGTGTAATCGGATAGCTCCCCAGTAATACCTTACAAAAGCTCAAAAACCCCTTAATTCCTGCCATCATGTAATCGAAAGGATAACGCTCAACCGAACCGATCCTGGCCGATAATCTTAAATTCCCCTCTTCCCGCTCGGTCCACACCTCTAGTTCATCATCGAGGAGAACAGAATACCTTTCCAAACGTTGCAACGCCTGCTTGAAATTTGAGCAAGACATCATAGTGTAGCCGACTATGCCCAAGAAACCGGCATCGAGATACTCATCGCACTGTAAACCCAAACTAATCATCTTCGATTCTGCTGAAGCAAGTGAGAATAGACGAAAGAGAACGGCCTTGGAGATACGGCCATTCGGGTCATCAAGCTCGGCCATGTTAAGACCCACCGAATAACATAGACGCTTCTCGTCCAACCCCACCTTTCGGATCACATCGATCTTATATCTCGCCACCGACGCAGCAATAGTCCCCTTTTCGATTGCATTCGTGGAGGGAGTTTTTGCCATTTTAGTCATAAGCCTCCTCTTTCCTGTCGCAGAAAGCCAACATGCTGTCGCCCTAGGCCACTAGAAGTTCAGCGGTAAATATTCCACCATTACCGATTAAATAATACTCAAATCAACCATCACCATATAACCCAGCATTGTAAACAGCAATTCAAATAGGAATAAAGCATACATGAAAAAATAAACACATTAAAAACCCCGGACTCATAGAGTCATAATAAATGCCCTCATACTTAAAACAAACATCATCGCCTATAAACTTCACTCGGCCATTACATCAAGGAAGGGCTTTAATGAGACCAAAAAAAACATTTATATTTATTTTTTCAGTATTATTAACTGGTTGTAGCAGTGACGAAAAAGAGCGTGAAGTGAGCCCGCGAGTGGTCAAAGTTATAGAAACTAACCAGCAAAGTGATATCATAAGTCGCCGTTTCGTAGGCCGAGTCGATGCCCTGAATACTGTCGATCTTTCATTTCAAGTGGGTGGTCGTCTGTCTGAATTTCCAGCAATTCAAGGTGGCGTTATTCCTGAGGGCGAGTTGGTAGCTCGCCTCGAACAAACCGACTATGCATTAGCGTTAAGAAAAGCGGAAGCGGAAAGCAACCTCGCTAGACGCGACATGCAACGCAAGCGAAACCTTCTGGCGCACAACGCTGTTTCTCAGTCCGTGTTCGATGAAGCTCAAACCAACTTTGAACTGTCGGAAGTTCAGTTGGAAAGTGCTAGGCAGGATCTCTCGTATACTACCATTAGGGCACCCTTCGATGCGTTGGTGACTCGCCGCCTAACGGACCTACACAGCAACATTCAGCCTAATGAACAGGTGGTCAGGGTACAGGATGTTACCGAGCTCCGAATCAGAATGAGTGCGCCGGAAGCTTTGATCCAGTATGTCGCCAACTCTGATCGTTTCGAGATCGAAGCCGAACTGTTAGCCATGCCCGGCCATCGCATCCCTCTTGAATATCGCGAACATGTCACCGAGCCCGATGAAGTTGCGCAAACCTATGAAGTAGAGTTTGCTCTCATCGACGATACTCCCTTAGTCGCCCTGCCCGGCATGACCGCGACGGTATTCATTTCCCTGGCCGATGATGTCATGCCTCCTGTCATCATGATTCCCGTCAGCGCGGTCGCCAAGGATGAGGCCGGCAACTTTCATGTCTGGCGCTACAACACCGACGAAAAGACCGTAACCTCCCAGCAGGTGGCATTAGGCGAGATCAGTGGCGATAGCGTGCCTGTCATTTCCGGACTGGAACGAGGTACTACCATCGTGGTCGCCGGTTTGCACTTGTTGCGTGACGGCATGCCGGTTCGGCCGCTGGAACAGGCACTATAGAGAGTTTGTCATGAATATTACAAGATCATCCATTGAGCGACCACTCAATACTTGGCTTATCATCATTATCTGTTTCTTTGGCGGGATTTGGGGGTTCAATACGTTAGGTAAACTGGAGGATCCCGCCTTCACGATTCCCAATGCCATCATCAACACTGAGTATCCTGGCGCCACAGCGCAGGAGGTGGAGGAGGAGATCACAGAGCGCCTGGAACGAGCAATACAGGAGTTACCTCAAGTCGATATTATCGAGTCTCTATCACTACCGGGAAGATCGGAAATTGAAGTGGAGATTGCCGATACCTATGGCAGCAATCAGCTTCCCCAGATCTGGGACGAACTGAGAAGGAAGGTCAACGATACTCAGGGGACACTGCCTGAAGGCGCTTCCCCCTCCCAGGTCAATGATGACTTTGGCGAGGTTTATGGGTTGTTCTATGCAGTAACAGCTGAAGGCTATTCAACTAACGAAATTCGGAAGATATCCACCTTTTTGCAACGAGAATTATTAAGCGTATCCGGTGTATCTCGTGTTGCGACAGCTGGCGAACGTGAGGAGACTATTTATATAGAAATTCCCAATGAACGCCTAACAACGCTGGGCATTCCCATCGAACAAGTGCTTAACACTATTCAGACTGAAAATACGGTTGAAAGTGCAGGATCTCTGCGAGTAGGTGATAGCCATGTCAGGATAGTGGCAAGAACCCAGATTGACAGTGTCGAGAATATCGAATCAATCCGCATCGGGCGTCCCGGCTCCACCGAACAGGTGTCACTGGCCGACATCGCACATGTCTATCGCACGACCACAGAGATTCCCAATCACCTCATCCGCCACAACCGGCAGGATGCTTTCACCCTTGCGATTGCCGGCATTGAGACCGAGAATATCATCGAGGTGGGCAAAGCAGTCGAAGCCCATTTGGCATCGCTCGAGGGCCGCATCCCACTGGGGGTGGAGCTGCATCCCATCTACGAGCAGCACCGGGTCGTGGATGATGCCATCAACGATTTCCTGATCAACCTAGCAATGTCGGTGGCCATCGTCATTATCGTGCTGTGCCTCTTCATGGGCTGGCGGATCGGTGTCGTAGTGGGCGCCACACTGCTGCTGACCGTACTGGGCACCCTACTATTTATGGCCATCTTGAATATCGAGATGGAGCGCATCTCGCTTGGCGCGCTCATTATCGCCATGGGCATGCTAGTCGACAACGCCATCGTAGTCGCCGAGGGGATGGTAATCAATATCAAACGTGGCCAGAGCGCAACGGATGCTGCCAGCGCCTCGGCCAAGCGCACTCAGATTCCGTTGCTCGGGGCCACCGTCATTGGGATCATGGCATTCGCCGGGATCGGCCTCTCCGACGATGTAACAGGTGAATTTTTGTTCTCTCTGTTCATGGTCATCATGATCTCATTATTGCTGAGCTGGTTGCTTGCCATCACGGTAACGCCGCTGTTGGGTTATTATCTGCTGAAGAATATCAAGGGTGACGATAAGGATCCATACGCTGGCTTTCTCTATCGTGCTTATCAGAAACTACTGACCCTTGCGTTGCGTGTCAGGCTCATAACCGTTGCTTTGCTGGTTGCCATCACCGCACTATGTATCTGGGGGTTCGGACTGATTCCCCAGGCCTTCTTCCCCAACTCCAACACCCCCATCTTCTATGTCAACTACTCGCTTCAACACGGCACAGACATTCGTGCCACAGAACGCGACGCCAAGGAGATAGATCGCTACCTGATGGAGAAAGAGGGTGTCGAGTCGGTCACATCCTTTATTGGCCGTGGTGCCTCGCGCTTCATGCTGACCTATGCCCCTGAGCAGCCCGACCCCTCCTATGCGCAGTTCATCATTCGAGCCCAGGACTTGGAGACCATCGATGCACTGGATCCGGAAATCTACCGTGAACTGAGCGAAGCCTATTCACAAGCCGAGGTGCGCACCCAGCGACTGCAATTCGGCCCCGGGGATGGGGCAGATGTAGAAGCGAGGTTCCAGGGTAGCGACCCTGCCGTTCTGCGTCGGCTTGCCGAAGAGGCGGAGCATCTGATGCTGGAAAATCCCATGCTCATCGATGTGAGGCATGACTGGCGACAGCAGGAATTGATGGTGGTGCCGATTATCAACGAGGAGCGAGCAAGGATCGCTGGCGTCAATCGTGACGAGATCGCCCAGACATTGCAGTTCTCCTCCTCGGGCACGCAAGCCGGCACTTACCGCGAAGGTGACAACTTCATCCCGGTGGTCGCGCGCCCGCCCGCCAACGAGCGCGACAATGTCGACCTGCTGTCGGATCGTCTGGTGTGGAGCAATGCCGAGCAAACGTTCATTCCAATCAGCCAGATCGTCGACGCCTTCGAGACGCGAAGCGAAGAGAGCTTGATTTCACGTCGTAACCGAGTCCGCACACTTACCGTGCTAGCAGACACGGCCGATGGTTATACTGCCAATGAAGCCTTCCAGTCGATACGCAGCAATCTCGAAGCGATCGAGTTGCCGCCTGGTTACTCCTTCCAATGGGGAGGGGAATATGAAAATTCAGGTGATGCTCAGGCCGCTTTATTTAAACAAATACCCATCAGCGTACTAATCATGCTGTTGATCTCGATCCTGCTGTTCGGGAAGCTTAAGCAACCGCTGATCATTTGGCTGGTGGTACCTATGTCGGTATGCGGTGTGGTGATTGGGCTTTTGCTCACTGGGTTGCCATTCTCATTTACTGCGCTACTAGGCATGCTGAGTCTATCGGGGATGCTCATGAAAAATGCCATCGTGCTGGTCGATGAAATTGATGATCAGATCGACACCGATAAAGAAGCAATTAGAGCTCTTGTTGATGCGAGTGTAAGCCGTCTTCGCCCGGTGCTGTTGGCCGCTGGCACCACGATTCTCGGCATGCTCCCACTTTTGACGGATGCCTTCTTCAATAGCATGGCAGTCACTATCATGGGTGGGTTAGCCTTTGCATCGATCCTGACGCTGATTGCGGTGCCTGTGCTCTACTCACTGTTCTTTAAGATTCGTTACGACAAGGACAAGCTGGCGCATGAGCCCAACAAGGCGTAGCCTTTTATAAACTTTAATACAAGTCGGCGATGGGCTACATCGCCGACTTATTCATTTATTATATCTAGTGGTTAAAAATCACTACACGCCGATGTAACTATCCCATTCGGTAGTGAAGCCATAATGCACTTTCTTCTTAATAAGCTACTATTTCATCACTATTTGTGGTAAGAAAAACTCTGGAAATTGACTATCGTTTGATTTTTTCTAAACTCATAGTTACTCCCATAACTCCCCTCAATACTGCCCGTGACAGCGACATCATGCGCTTGATTGCTAAAGACTTTGATGCACGACAGGAAGATGGCATTTCAGACAAAATCGGCTCATACCTAGCTCAGGTGCATTATCATACCAACCCTATTACCTCAGCAACATCTGTCACTGCCACCGCTCCAGAGATTCAGTTGAGTTGGACGACCTAGGCAGTCCTATGCTGTTACCCGGGCTGGCCATGCCGCTGATTTTTTACTGGCTGCATCCGCCTGAAGCCAAACAGACACCTCATGACTCGCAAATGGCACTCCATAAACTTGCTGCACTAGGTAAGCTCAATAGAAACGAAGGCATCATGTTGCTTGTCTTTCTGTTGCTGCTTTGGGCGGATATCCCGGCGCTATTTATAGGCGATTGGGTCACCCTCAATACCACAACATAGGCGTTTATTGGCCTCTCCATACTCCTGCTCAACGATGGATTAACCTGGGATGATGTGCTGCCGGCAAGAACGCCTGGGATACCCTGTTCTGGTTCGGGGTCTTGATTATGATGACGCTGCCCCCACTACGTTATGGGCACCTAGCCAGTTATTTTCGGCTCGAGCTGCCTGCTCCCCTGGGCTGATATGGTGGAAAGCGTTTTATCATGAGTGGCGTTAACCTGGCGTTCTGGATAGGGGTGGGGTGGGGGCAACTAGATCACTACTGGTACCTACTATCATGCGCACGACTGGCCCATAGATCAGTTCACATCACGACATACGTCGTAATATTCTGAGTTTAAAATATTTATTGAAATAGCTGGATTTCACGGCGTTAACGTTACATTCCATATCCCAAACGGTACACCCTCAATGCTAGATGTTTGATTCATAAATTATTATTTGCGCCCGCGCCAGCTCAGAGAACTGCTTTCGGGAAGGCTTAAAACCCACTCCTGGCGGCCAGGCTAACCAAGCGTCGGGCACCATAAAGCCGGGCAGCGCCTCGCGTACCCAAGTGCTTAGTGCTTGTTCCGATACGGCCTCGCCGTGCCAATCGATAAACGCCACCGGGCGCTCTCCCCATTCGGGGTGGGGCACCGGTACGACCAGCGCCTGGGCGACGCTGGGGTTGTCGACCAAACGCTGTTCGATAGCTTCCGGCTGAATATTCTCGCCGCCGGAGATAAAGCCGTTATCTAGCCGCCCTTCCACTACCAGCGCGCCTTCCGAAGTGAAGTGCCCCTTGTCGCGGGTAGCAAACCAGCCCTCGTCGTTTAGGCCTGGATCAACCTCGCCATTATTCAAATAGCCGCAGAATAGGGTCTCACCGCGCACCTGTATCTCACCCTCGACAATCCTCACTTCACGGCCCGGCAGAGGCCTGCCGACGACGCCCGGCGCGGTGGGGATACCAGTGCAGACTTGGCTGGCCATCTCGGACAGCCCATAGCTAACTTTCGGTGTTAGCCCCAGTGATGTCATCTTCGCCACCAGCGGCGCGGGTATCGCCGCGCCGCCCAGCAGCAGTTCCCGCAATTGAGTACGCTGAGGTGTAAAACCTGCCTGCAACAGCCGCCACAGCTGGGTCGGCACCAGTGAAAGGTGGGTGATTGACTGCTGCTCAAGGCGCGCGGGAAGCGTTTGCGGAGCATCATCGAGAATCACCCGCCCACCGGCGAGAAAAACACGAAACGGGATAGCGTAGCCACCGATATGAAACAGCGGCAGCGACAACAGCCAGCCACTGTTTTGATCAACGGGAATAAACGACGCTGAACCACGCGCGGAAGCCAAGTGATTCGCCACACTATGTAACACCGCCTTGGGCGTACCGCTAGAGCCGGAGGTAAAAATGGTGTTGCAGAGCTGGCTACCATCGATCGATGGTGGCTCATCTGCGTTAGCTTCCGCCAGGAAACTCAGGGTAATTGGCGTTAGCTGTGAAGAGTAATCATTGTCGCTTTCCGTTTGGCAAACCCAGTCAGCCTGCAAACGCTTGGCTAAATTGAGCTGCTGGGCTACAGGGAACGCTGGATTATGCGGGCAGAAAATAACCCCGGCCCGCAGGCAGGACCACGCCAGCAGCAAGGATTCAAGCGAGCCTTTGGCGGGAACCACTAGCCGATCACCCGGTACAAAACCTTTCCGGGCCAGTTGCTGTGCTAAAGACGCCACGCGACGATTGAGCGTCCGATAACTTAGCATTACCGAGCCAGCCTCTATCGCAATACGTTCCGGGGTCTCTTTGGCCCAGTAGTGAATAGGGCAAGTATCTTTCACGCTGAATTTTCCATTTTAGAGAGGCAGTTCAAGCTTTCTGTCATCACTTCGCCCGTGGCAGTGATAATGCGCCCGGTAAGCCAATGTCCCGTATCTAACCCCGGCGGCTCATTGGGCGCCCACTCACTGGCCAACCGAGCAAGCAGACCAAGACCTAAATCAGATTCAAAGCTGGAGGAGATCACCACGCGGAGGTTACCCGCCCGCGCTCGCTGGACGAGTGCCTCGCAGTCGCTTAACGAGCCGATCAGTGTGGGTTTGATTACCAGGGTTTTAAGCTGAGGGTGGCAATGCCACTCTTCCCGACGCGATAGCGTTTCATCCAGCGCGATGGTTACTCCCGTTGCCTCGGCTACTGCGATGGTATCGGCAAAGGTAGCGCAGGGCTCTTCCAGGTAGTCGATATGTTCAAGGGGTAGGCGCCCGCAGAAGCGCAGGGCTTCTTTATGCGTCCAGCCACCGTTGGCATCCAGAATCAGCTTGGTAGCTGGGAGCCATTTGGCAAGCTGCTCGATCAGTGCCAGCTCTTCTTCCATGGCGTAGCGTGCCACCTTTAGCTTGAGCCGGGTCGGCGGCAATGTTTGCCAACGGCCTGCTGAAAGAGACTCGATCAGCACTGCAGGTGCTCCCTGGAGCAGCGGGTAGGGCGGCAAAGGCGCAGGGAGATTGTTTGGCCAAGAGCGCTGGGCGCAGTCAAACCCAAATTGCACCGAAGGCAGTGCTGGAGAGGCTATCTCACCACGCCTTAACGCAGCCAGGCAGGCGAGACTTTCCACTTCTGCTTCCGCCAGCGTTTCAGCCGAGAAGCCGGGCAGCGGAGCAATCTCGCCCCATTGCCCGTTGATGGAAACTAACATCCCTTCTCTGTGCGCCAGCCGCTGGCCTTTAAACATCAACGGCTGACGAAACGGTAGGGAGTAGCGGTAAAGCGCCAGCTGCATTAAGGGTTACGCGGGTAGCGGGAAAAATCCGGGCGACGCTTTTCGTTAAAGGCGTTACGTCCCTCCTGCCCCTCTTCGGTCATGTAGTAGAGCATGGTGGCATTGCCCGCCAGTTCCTGTAGACCGGCCTGGCCATCGCAGTCGGCATTGAGGGCGGCTTTTAGGCAGCGCAACGCCATGGGGCTGTGCTGTAGCATCTCGCGACACCAGCGCACGCTCTCTTTCTCCAGCGCTTCCAGCGGCACAACATGGTTGACCAGCCCCATTTCCAGCGCTTGGGCGGCGCTATATTGACGGCACAGAAACCAGATCTCCCGTGCCTTTTTCTGGCCCACAATGCGCGCCATATAGGAGGCACCGTAGCCACCATCAAAAGAGCCAACTTTGGGGCCTGTTTGGCCGAAAACCGCGTTATCGGCCGCAATGGTCAGGTCACACATTAGATGCAAAACGTGGCCGCCGCCGATAGCGTAGCCCGCCACCATGGCAACCACCGGCTTGGGGCAGGTGCGAATATCGCGCTGGAAATCCAGCACGTTGAGATGGTGGGTGCCCTCTTCATCCTGGTAACCGCCATAGTCACCGCGAATGCGCTGATCACCGCCGGAACAAAACGCTTTGTCACCTGCGCCGGTGAGCAGTATGGTGCCAATCGCGCTGTCGTGACGGGCGCGATTCAGCGCTTGGGCCATCTCGCTGACCGTCAGCGGGCGAAAGGCGTTGCGTACCTCGGGGCGATTGATGGTGATGCGTGCAATGCCCTCGGCACTGGTGTGGTACAAAATATCCTGATAGCCATCGGAGCGATCCTGCCACTCGATTGGGGCATAGAGTTCCGTTTCAGTGAGTCCGTTGATCATGCCTGTCTCTTTTTTATCTGTCAGGGATAAGGTGAGGACAGTACGTCGTTTAGCTAAAAAAGCCCGCCACGACTATGCCCAAGGCTACAATGCTTAGCAGCGCAGCCCCACCGTACATCAGTTTTTTGTTAAGTGCGTCATTGCCCACGCTGATATCAAACAGCCCATGGCGCAAGCGGTGGGCGGCATGAAATAGCGGTAGGCAAACCACCGCACCAACAAACAGAAAGCCTGGTACGCTAAACAGCAGCGAAGATGCCCGCTCATAGCTCAGCGCCTCAGCGGGTAGCAAGCCCAGGGGCAGTAGAACGGCGATAAACAGGATAACGGCGGGCAGCAAAACGGCAAAACAGACGCCGCCTGCACTAAACAGTCCCCACCAAAGCGGTTCATCAAAGGCTTGTTTGTGCTGAACATCGTGTTTGTTCATGTTCATGCTGCCCCCCTTCCCAATAGCCAGAAAAACAGCAGCGCGACCGCTACGACTCCCGCCCACTGCCCGGCAACAATGGCCTGATCGGGCAGACTATGCCCAGCGATGCGAATAGGCATCACCCTCGGGAACAGTACAAAGAAGGTGGCGGCGTGGAACAGGCTGGCAGCCAATGCCAAAAGGTTCAGTAGCAGTACAATGGGGGAACCCATAAAGGCGATCCACCCCTGCCAGCTCTCCGCCCCCTGCAACAGAGCAACCATACCGGCGAGTAAACAGAGCGTGAAAAAAACCAGCGGTAGCACCGTGGCTTCGCGCAGCATATAGAGCTTAAAAAAGCGGTGCTTGAGCCACCAGTTACGTTTCAGTGGCGGCAGGCGTTGCGACGATAATTTATCCACGATTTCTCCTCCCCCTAACCTTTAAACAGCGCAATAAGCGTGTGTTTGGCAGCCTCGACCTTACCCTGATTCACCGCAGCGGCCGGGTCGACGTGTTTGGGACATACCTTGGAGCAGAAGCCCACAAAGGTGCAGCTCCATACCCCCTCATGGCGGTTAAGTTCGGCCATACGCTGCTTCTTGCCGTGATCGCGGCTATCCAGGTTGTAACGGTGGGCCAGCGTTAGTGCCGCCGGGCCAAGGAACTCAGGATTAAGTCCAAACTGCGGGCAAGCCGAGTAGCAGAGGCCACAATTAATGCAGTTAGCGAACTGCTTGTAGCGGGCGAGCTGTTCGGGCGACTGCTGATAGGTTTCCGGCGCCTGCGGGTCATACGGCTTTACCGGATTGTCATCGATCAAGTAGGGCTTAACCGCGGCCAAGTGCTCAAGGAATATTTCCATATCCACCACTAGATCCCGCTGTACAGGGAAGTGGGATAGCGGCTCGATGCGGATATCACCGTCATAATCACGCAAAAAAGTTTTGCAGCCGAGCTTGGGAATGCCGTTAACCATGACCCCGCAGGAGCCGCAAATCGCCATACGGCACGACCAACGGTAACTCAGCGTGCTATCGAGCTGCTCTTTGATATGGTTGAGGGCATCCAGTAGCGAGGTACTGTCGTCCACCGGTAGTTCGTACTGCTGCCAGAAGGGTTCAGCCGAGCTGTCTGGCAGATAGCGTTTGACGCTGACTTGTTTGGTGCTGATCTGCTGGGTGTTCATACCTTGCCCCCCTTGCCCGCATCGCCATAGGCCCGCTCAGCCGGCGCGGAAAACCGCACATCGACATCCTGCCAGTGCAACTCGGCATTGGCTTCGCCTTGATAGAACACCTGGCTATGCTTGAGGTAGTTAACGTCGTCGCGTTTCTGCATGCCGTCATCCAAGCGCTGGTGAGCACCGCGTGATTCACGGCGCTCCAGTGCACTCAGGCAAGAGGCTTCGGCGATATCTAGGCCATACCCAAACTCGATAAACTCAAGCAGCTCGGTATTGAATATTTTGCTGGTATCGTTAACGCGTACCTTTTCGTAGCGCGCTCGTAGCTGGCGTATGGTTTCAAGCGATTGCCGCATGCTCGCTTCGGTGCGATAAATACCGCAGCCGTTCTCCATAGCCTGCACCATGGCGTGCTTGTGTTCTACCCAGTTCTCATCGCTCCCGGCGCCGTCACAGAGCCTAGAAAGCTTGGCTAGCTGACGATCACCCTGGGCTTCCAGCAAGTGCATATCGGCCCACTCGGTTTGCGCTGCACGTTGACTTGCTTGCTCACCGGCCAAGCGGCCAAACACCAGTAGCTCGGTAAGCGAGTTGGAACCCAGCCGGTTGGCCCCATGTAAACCAACGGAGGCACACTCCCCGGCGGCGTATAGTCCGGCAATCGAGGTTTCGCACTGAGGGTCGGTTTCGATCCCGCCCATGGTGTAGTGAACCGCTGGGCGAATGGGAATCGGCTCTTTCACCGGATCAACGTTGATATAGGCTTTGGCCAGCTCGCAGATAAATGGCAGACGCTCCAGAATGTATTTTTCACCCAGGTGGCGCAAGTCGAGATAGACCACGTCGCTGTCGCCAAATTTGCCGGTGCGGCCCGCCTGCTGTTCCTGCCAAAAGGCCTGGGAGAGTTTGTCCCGAGGTCCCAGTTCCATGTATTTATTCTCCGGCTTGCCCAGCGGCGTTTCCGGGCCTAGGCCGTAATCCTGCAGATAGCGGTAGCCATCTTTATTGAGCAAAATACCCCCTTCGCCCCGGCACGCTTCGGTAATCAGAATACCGGAGCCGGGCAGTCCGGTGGGGTGGTATTGCACAAACTCCATATCCCGCAACGCCACGCCGTGGCGATAGGCCATCGCCATACCGTCACCGGTGACAATGCCCGCATTGGTATTAAAGCGAAAAAGGCGCCCCGCACCGCCGGTGGCGAGAATCACCGCTTTAGCGCGCAACAAGGTCAGTTCACCAGTGGCCACCTGAAGAGCTATCACCCCAATCACGGAACCTTCATGAACCGCTAGGTCGAGCACGAAGTACTCATCAAAACGTTCGATCTCAGGGTATTTGAGCGAGGTCTGAAACAGCGTGTGGAGCATATGAAAGCCGGTTTTGTCGGCAGCGAACCAGGTACGGGCAGTTTTCATGCCTCCAAAGCGGCGCACCTGTACCTGGCCATCTTCCTTGCGGCTCCAGGGGCAACCCCAGCGCTCCATCTGCACCAGCTCTTGATAGGCGTGGTGGACAAAGTAATCAGCTACCCCCTGCTCAACCAGCCAGTCACCGCCTGACACCGTGTCATCAAAATGCGCCTGGTGGGAGTCTTCTGCGCTGGTAACCGCAGCTGCCCCGCCTTCCGCGGCCACGGTATGGGAGCGCATGGGGTAAACCTTGGACAGCAGCGCAATACGTTGAGGTGTGTTTTGCTCCTTGGCCTGCTCAGCGGCCCCAATGGCAGCGCGTAATCCTGCGCCTCCCCCACCCACAATCACGATATCGAAATCTCGCTGCTGCATGAAAAGCCCCTTCATTAGCCAAGTCAAAGGTGGTACTGGCGGCAATCTGCGCTGCCGTCTTGTCTATTCGAACTTACCATACAAGAGGAAGGCCCTGTTCATTAGTCCAAAGGACTATTGATGTACATCAAGAAAAGCACTGGTGAGATTGCTATTTCTGTAAATAGCAATATGAGAACCCGCATCCGTAGTCGAGATGCGGGGCATGGGTGCAGGTAGTTAAAGCAGCAGCCCACCAAAAACAAAGCCTAGTATTACGCTCACGGTGATAGTCACAACACCGGGGATAAAGAAAGGATGGTTGAATACCGCTTTACCGATTCGGGTGGAACCTGTGTCATCCATTTCCACAGCCGCCAACAGGGTAGGATAAGTAGGTAACACGAATAGCGCGCTCACCGCCGCGAAAGAAGCCACCGCAGTTAAGGGATCCACACCCATAGCTAGTGCCGCAGGCATCAAGGCTTTAGTAGTGGCTGCCTGGGAGTAGAGCAGCATGGAAGCAAAAAACAAAGTGACTGCTAACAGCCATGTATAGCTTTCGAGCATCTCGCCAGCAATACCCTCGATTTCGTTGATATGATTAGAGACAAACGTATTGCCCAGCCATGCCACCCCTAGTACACACACGCAGGCCGACATACCCGATTGGAAAGTGGGCATATTGAGGATACGACTTGCCTCCAGCTTACAGCTTAGAGTAATGGCACCGGCGGTTGTTAGCATGAAGACCATGATAGCGGCATCTCGTGGTAGAACCGGGTTAGCGATCAAACCCACCGCATCGGAGATAGCTGTTGCGTAAAACACTACGGCGACAATGGCTAGCAAGAACAAAAGAACGGAGCGCCTGGCCCCCGGTTGAATTTCAAAAGCTTGTTTACCCCGGAGTTTAACCAGTCCCTTCTCCAATCGCTCTTGATATACAGGATCCTCATCCAGCGGCTTTCCCATCATATTTGCCACCAAGGCACCAGCAAAACAGGCCAGCAAAGTAGCGGGGATACATATCGCTAATAGGGTTAAATAGCCTACCCCAAGAGGCTCAAGGATACCGGAGAAATAAACCACCGCTGCTGAAATAGGCGAGGCGGTAATAGCAACTTGTGAGGCAACCACTGCAATGCTCAGTGGCCGCGAGGGACGAATTCCATATTCTTTGGCTACTTCGGTAATCACAGGCAGAGTGGAATATGCAGTATGGCCTGTGCCTGCGAAGAAGGTCATGGCATAGGTGACCATGGGAGCTAGAAAAGTAATATACTTAGGGTATCGGCGCAGCAGCCGCTCGGCCAGCTTAACCAAGTAGTCCATGCCACCAGCAAGCTGCATGGCTGCGATCGCAGTAATGACAGCCATAATAATTAAGATGACTTCGATAGGAATGGAACCAGGCGTTAGCCCAAACCCTAAGGTGAGTATCAACACCCCCATGCCACCCGCAAGCCCGATACCGATGCTGCCTATTCTGGCGCCCAAATAAATAGCGCCCAGCACAACCAATAATTCCAAAAAAATCATAAGGACCTCCCCTGCAAAAGCGTGGGTAAAATTAGCCTATTCTTTTGATTTTGACGGCTCACTGGGCACCCAAAGCACGCGTATACCGTTTGGCACGATATTGCGGGCGCATCAAATTATCGATAGAGAGGATCTCATCGAGCTGCTCGGCAGTGAGGAGCTGCCGTTCCAGCACCACTTCGCGCACACTTTTGCCGGTTTCAGCGCAGATTTTTCCTACGATATCGCCTTCATGGTGACCAATGTAAGGATTTAGGTAGGTAACGATGCCAATTGAATTGAGCACATAATCGCGGCATACATCGGGGTTGGCTGTGATGCCAGCGACACACTTGTCGGCCAGTGTGATGCAGGCATTTTCCAACAGATTGATCGACTCGAACATAGTTTGGGCGATCACCGGCTCCATGACATTAAGCTGCAACTGGCCTCCCTCGGCGGCCAGGGTGACCGTCACATCATTGCCAATCACTTTGAAGGCGATTTGATTGACGACTTCAGGGATAACGGGATTGACTTTTGCTGGCATAATTGAGGAGCCCGCTTGCAGCTCGGGCAGATTGATCTCGTTAAACCCTGCACGGGGACCAGATGACAGTAAACGTAGGTCGTTGCAGATTTTTGATAATTTCACTGCCAGCCGCTTGAAGGCATTGTGCAGCAACACATAGGCATTACAATCGGAGGTGGCTTCAATCAAGTCTTCTGCAGGCGTATAAGCTTGGCCTGTGATCTCAGCAAGCTTGGTGATGGCCAAGAGTGAATACTCCGGCGGTGAGTTAATGCCAGTGCCGATAGCGGTGGCACCTAAGTTCACCTCCAGCAGTGATTCCCGGCACCTACGGAGACTCCTCACTTCCACGTTTAACGTCACGGCGTAGGCGTGGAATTCCTGACCCAGGCTCATGGGTACTGCGTCTTGGAGCTGAGTACGCCCCATCTTTAGAATATCTTTAAAGGCTTCCGCTTTTGATTCAAACACCTCTGCTAGCCGCTCAAGCGCTGCTATCAGGCTATCGCAACTGCTGAACAGGGCTACCCGAAAGCCGGTGGGATAAGCATCATTGGTTGACTGACACTTATTGACGTGATCATTGGGGCCAATGACGTCGTAGCTGCCCTTTGGCTGGCCCATCAACTCCAGAGCAATATTGGCCAACACCTCGTTGGTATTCATGTTGACCGAAGTACCCGCACCACCTTGAAAAGCATCGACGGGAAATTGATCGAACCCTTTACCTGTGTTCAACATCAAGTCGCAAGCTGCGACAATATAATCGGCAATGTACGGTTCTATCGTACCCAACTCACCGTTGGCCAAAGCAGCCGCTTTCTTCGTCAATACCATACCCCGCACAAGATCAGGGAGGTCGGAAATTGTCTGGGAGCTAAGCTGGAAGTTCTCCTTTGCCCGTAAGGTGTGGATGCCATAATAATTCTGGCTATCTACTTCTTTGCAGCCCAGCAGGTCTTCTTCTGTACGACGAGAGATCTGATCACTCATGATTATTCACCCCCAATATGATTATCTAGTTATCTTCCTCTACATAACCGTATCTTGAAAGTTATCTACAAATTTTGATGTACATCAAAGCGGATCAGGATTTCTGAGTATATTCTGGCGTTTGGTGTACTCTTCAACGTTCTCGCCTCGCACACCTAGCTGACGTAACTTAATCCTAAAAGGCTAATTGGTGACGATAGGGAGATTTGCGCCCTCGTAGCTCAGAATAAATTAATGAGTAGCTCTGAATATACTTAAGAGAAGTAGAGGTGCCGCATGACAACCAATGCTCAACCCTCACCGCGGTGGAAACTACTAGCGCCGTTAGCAGTCGCTATTATTGTCGCGCTGATCCCCACTCCACCGGGGCTTGCGCCTCACGCATGGTACTTTTTCGCCATCTTCCTTGGCTGCGTGGTTGGCTTGATTCTTGAACCTCTTCCTGGCGCCGTTATTGGGCTGCTCGGCGTCACCCTCGCTGCGCTACTCTCGCCCTGGGTGCTCTTCTCGCCGGATCAACTGGCAGCAGACGGGTTTAATGCCGCCAACCAAGCATTCTCATGGGCGGTATCAGGGTTCACCAACTCAACCGTATGGCTGATATTCGGGGCCTTTATGTTTGCCTTGGGGTACGAGAAAACTGGCCTTGGCAGGCGTATTTCTCTCTGGCTGGTGCATGCCATGGGTAAGCGTACTCTTACGCTTGGCTACGCTGTGATGATCTCGGATACCATTCTTGCTCCTTTTACACCCTCCAATACCGCGCGTAGTGCAGGCACCATTTATCCGGTAATTCGCAATCTTCCCCCCCTTTACGATTCGCACCCCAACGACCCAAGCATGAAGCGCATGGGTAGCTTTTTAATGTGGACAGCGCTGGCCTCTACCTGCGTGACCAGCTCGTTATTTCTTACGGCGATGGCCCCCAACTTGTTAGCCGTCGCCCTGACCGAAAGCACAACCGGCATCAAAATCAACTGGGGGCAATGGTTTATGGCCATTGCTCCAGTCGGTATTTTGCTGCTGCTAATGGTGCCGCTGCTGTGCTACTGGCTTTGCGGCCCCGAGGTGAAAGCGGGCCATGAAATCTCTGATTGGGCAAGAGACGAACTAAAACAATTAGGCGCCCTCACCCGTAAAGAGGTCTTTCTGGTGGTAATGGTCGTGACTGCCCTGCTGCTATGGATTTTTGGCGGCGGCATTATCTCTGCTTCGCTAGTAGGGCTGGTGGTGATCTGTGGCATGCTGTTAACTGGCATCGTCACCTGGAATGACATCCTCAATAACAATGCTGCCTGGAATACCTTTGTATGGTTCGCCACCTTAGTGGCACTGGCAGGCGGGCTGAGTCAGGTGGGTTTCGTGAGTTGGTTTGGTAATGTGGTCGGTGGGCAGATCAGTCACTTTAATCCGCTGATGGCCATGGTGGCACTGGTTGCCATCTTCTATCTACTTCACTATTTCTTCGCCAGCGTGACAGCGCACGTTACCGCTCTGCTGCCGGTGATTCTTGCAGCAGCGTCGGGGATTGCCGGGTTGGATATGCAGATATTTGTTCTGCTGCTACTTCCCACGCTGGGCTTTATGGGTATTCTCACGCCCTACGGCACAGGACCAAGCCCGGTTTACTATGGCAGCGGCTACTTGCCTAGCGCTCTCTTCTGGCGCCTTGGGGCAATTTTCGGGCTCATCTTCCTAGTCGCTTGGCTAGTCATTGGTCTGCCCTGGTTAATGCTGTTTACCTAATCCTTGCTTATTCAAGGAGGCCATACCAAGCGTTAAGCTGCTGCGAGAGCGCTTCTGGTAGCTCGAAATGGAGATTGTGTCCCCCCTCCAGCGTGATATGACGCAGGTGGGGAGCCCTAGCAGCCAAACGGGATGCCAATTTATGAAACTTGGCATCCCGAAGACCTGAAAAATAGCTGACCGGTAGCGACGTGTTTGCCAGCCACGCCCATTGCGACGGTTGCTTGCCGAGTGACGTGGCACGCAGCATATTCGCGACAGCCGGCCCATGATTAGCAAGACGGCGTTGAATCTGCCGACGACGCTGGGCCTCGGTTAGGTCGGAAAACACCGGTTGTTGGTACCAGTCAGTCAGTACCCCCTCTATTGGTTCCTGCTCGAAACGTGTTGCCCAGCGTTCATCATGGGCAATGCGGGCGGGTCGCTCGCTGGTAGCCAGCCCTGGATGGGCGCTTTCCAACCAGAGGGCGGCAAGATCTAATGGCTGACGGCTGGCGTGGTAAAGCGCCAAGCGCCCGCCCAGGGAGTAGCCCAGCAGGCAATAGCGGCGAATACCGTGAGTCACCAGTGTGTCAGTAAGCCAATAGTGAAACGCCTCAAAAGTGGCGGTCTGGACGCGGTGATTTTCGCCATGGCCAGGCAAGTCCAACGCTAAGCAATCAACGCCTTCCAAGCCATCACTCACCCCCGCCCAATCGTGGCGGTCGCCCAGCAGGCCGTGCAGCATGACCAGGGTTGGCTTGGATGCCTTTTGCTTAAATTCGTCGCTCATCCTGTTCCTCCCGAATTGCGGCTCCTAGCGCTGTCAGATCATCGGCGACCTGTTGATGGGGTACGTTAACCTCGATCAACGTAACCCCCACCGTTAGAGCTTGGCTATAGGCTGTCGCAAAGGCGTCCAGTGACGCTGGCGCAACGTAGCCAAGCCCAAACATCTGCGCCGCATGCTCGAAGCTTAAGCCGTGAGGCTGTCGATAATAGCGCTCCAGCAGCTCCCCCTCTTTAGGCACGGGCAGCATATGGAAAATACTGCCGCCATCGTTATTGAGGATAACCACCACCAGTGGCTGGGTGGCTTGTTTCAGCAACGCCAGGCTATTGAGGTCATGTAACGCGCTGGTATCTCCCAGCAAAATAGTGATGGGCTCTTGGCGAGAGCAGCTAATGCCATAGCCAGTGGCAATCAATCCATCGATACCGGACGCACCGCGATTGGCAAATACCCGCAGCGGTGTTTGGCGATGCGTACCCAGCATATTCATAAGCCGTGCAGGCAGGCTGTTGCCTATAAACAGTTGCCCTCTAGCTAGCTGCGCTAGCTGGTGGCAGACACCCAACTCTGAGAATGCTATACAGAACTTCTCAATAAGCTGACTGGTGCGGCGCTGGAGGTTAGCCAATTGATGCCAAGGAGGTTGCTCGGGAAGAGCCGGTAAATCAGCGATAAAGTCGGCAGGCGAGCATGTCAAACGGCGCTTAACACAGTAATCAGGGTCCAACCGCTGGGGCAGCGGCTCAACCAACCAGACATCCTGCCAGGGCTGCTGGGCAATAAATTGAGACAGCCGCTTGGAAATTAACCGCCCGCCAAACTGCAGCAGCACCTCGGCTTTAGCGAGCTCAGCGCTAAAGCGTTCGTCATGTAGCGCCAGATCAAAATGGATCAGGTTATAAGGATCAAAACGAAGCTGACTCTGCAAATCCGCCAGCAGTGGCCAGCCCAGCTGCTTGGATAACTCAACCACCTGCTGCGCTTGTTGGAAATCATCCACACTGCCGACAACAATCACTCCTTTATGCTGGGCAAACACTTTCCAATCGTCCTTGAGAGCAGGAATTGCAGTGCTGGAGGGCCAATCACTCCACGGTGTTGAGCCCGTCAGCCAATGTCTCAGCGGGGCAAGATAGTCACTGGCATCCACCAAGCAACTACCGGGGTAAAGCGGTTCACGGTAACGGCAGTTGATATGAATGGGCCCAGAAGTACGGCGCTGCTGATCAACCGCTTGATCAATCGTGCTAAGTAGAAACGCTGCTTTTATCTCAGTATCGGGCGGTGGCAGGTCGTGGTGAACAGTCGTGTGGGGGGAGAAGATATCCCGTTGGTCAATGGCCTGATTGCTGCCGTTATTCAGCAGCTCAATGGGACGGTCAGCGGAGAGCACTATCAGCGGTACGCCAAGCAAATTGGCTTCCACCACTGCCGGGTAGAGGTTGGCCACGGCGGTGCCTGACGTCGTAATAACCACCACCGGCCGATGACTGCCCCGGGCAATACCCAGCGCCATAAATCCCAGCCCACGCTCGTCAAAATGGCAGTGGCAGCGCAGTCCAATATGTTCGCTGGCGACCATGGTTAGAGGCGACGAGCGAGAACCCGGTGCCACCACTACATCGCGCACGCCTAAGCGGTAGAGTTCCTCCAACATTAGCGCCGCCCAAACGTGATTAAAGGTGGCATGCGCTTTCGCAAAGCTCTCTTTCGCACAATCGTGCTTGGCAACGCCGCTCGATATAGATGCTGTCATATGTGTTATCCCATCCCTAGCAGCGACATAATATCGGCGATTTTAGTATCCAGCTCCCGCCACTCCTCGTCTGGCTGGGAACCTGCCACGATACCTGCACCAGCATAGAGCCGAATCGCTGTTGGGCCGATATGAGCGCAGCGAATGGTTACCGCCAAATCGCTACTCATGTGGCTGATTCTGCCGAACACGCCCGCGTACCAACCCCGTTGATGGCGTTCATGTTGGCGAATAAACGCCAGTGCCGACTCACGGGGGACGCCGCCCACCGCTGGCGTTGGGGGCAGTGCTGAAAGCAGTTGCTGGTCGGTGATATTGCTATTAAGTTCGGCGTGAATCAAACGGCGGATATGCTGTATAGAGCGCAGCTTAACAGTATGTGCTTCGCCCATATTTACGTGATCTGAAAGGAGTTCAAGATGAGTTAGCAGCTGCTGATACACGCACTGGTTTTCCAGCGTATTTTTCTTATCTGCCAGCAACTCAGCGGCAAGCGCTTGGTCTTGCGAGGCATCACGCCCACGGCGTGTTGTGCCTGCTAGCGCCTCGGTCATTAAGTGCCTGCCTTCACGCTTATAGAGCCTCTCCGGTGGGCAGCCGATAAACGTCTTATGGGCTGCCAATTGGATGCCAAAGTGAAAACAGTCAGCGGCACCCGCCTGCCAGCGTGACAATAGCGCCCAAGGGTTAGGCGTTTCAGGTGTTGTCAGGCGCGTTTCACGGGAAAGTACCACCTTGGGCGTATGCACTAGGTGGTCGGGGTTCGTCACCTGCCCCACCCAAGCCGCCCACTCCTGTTGGCTGGGGCAGTCTTCACGCTGGTAAACCAGAGGCTGCAAACGAGGCAGCGGCTGCTCTGCTACCAGGGTGTCTAAACAGGCACGGGCCTGGGCGATTTCGGCAGTGGGGCAGCGGTCATCGAAACGCAGATTAAGTGATAGCGTCAAGACCCCTTGATCACGTTTAAGCTCGATACGCGGCAGCACAAAGTGGCAGGCGGGAAAGTGCTCCCATCCTGGCGTGTGTGGGTCGAAGGCCATACCGCCAAAATAGTCCGGCTGCTGGCCGCCAATATCGGCCTGCGCGACAAGGTCAATCTCCAGCGCCGCTAGAGAGTCAAAGGTGTTAACAGCCCCCAGCAGCGCATACTCGACGGCACCCGCATCGCGTGATTGCCAATAGAGTCGGGGATACACGCTTTGCATATTTAGCCACCCCATCAGGTCGTTCACCTGATAAGGGGCGCTTAGGCGGACAACCCCTTTTTGAGCAGTAGGGCAAAGTGTGTCCAACTGATGCCTGAGGGTTTCAATAGGGTTAGATTGCATTGTTAGAGTGCATAGTTCGAGTGCATAGTTCGAGTGCATAGTCCGCCTGTTAGGCCAGCGCTTTCAATTACCTGCTGGCGGCCGCTTGATACCTTAAGCCTAGCTTGTTCTTAATATAGGGTAGCACCCAGCGATCACCGCCAAGCCGACCGGCATTAGCACCTGCCACTAGCAAGAAGAACGTCAGCGCAATCATCCACGGATTGGTAGACACCGTGCCTGCCATCAAGAAAGACATGTTCATCACAATGGCGAAAAACGCAGCGAAGGAGGTCAATACGCCTACGATCAAGCCAAGGCCAACCAACACCTCACCTAGCGGTATCATAATATTGATCACATCCACATTGGGCAGCGCAAAGTTCTCAAGGAAAGCGACATAATTAGGGTAAATCGCGCTGCCTTCTCGCATCACGGGATTGGCCACAGCATTGCGCAGAAAGCCTTCGGCATTAAAACCACCGGTCATCTTACCGATACCAAGCGTCAGCCAAGTGATGCCTAAATAGAGTCTTAGCAGTAACCAAACTACCGCCATATATTTATTATGTCTAAATAAGTCGCCAATCATCGCGTAAACTCCTGCTCAAGGGGTGTTGGCAGTGTGAGGCAAGATGACGCGGCATATTTTGACGTAGATCTACTTTTTAGCAGTTAATCATACATTTCTGAATGTTTGACGATTACCCCGCTAACGCTTCTAAAATGAAAACGGTCAACAGGAATAACGACGGAATGGAACAAAACAGTAAGCCCCGCCACTACCAAGCATGGCTGTTAGCCGCACGCCCCCGCACGCTACCGTTGGCGTGCGCTTCTATCCTGTTGGGCACTGGGCTGGCGGCGAGTGTGGATGCTCTTAACATGACAGTACTTGTGCTTGCCCTGCTGACCGCCATTGCACTACAGATACTCTCTAATCTAGCGAATGACTATGGCGACGCGGCTTCTGGTGCCGACGATCAGTCACGTATTGGGCCGGTTCGAGCGGTTTCTTCTGGCTTGCTAACACCACAGGCGATGCGCGCAGGGATGGTCATTACGACAATTTTGGCGGCGCTGCTAGGGCTTTCATTATTGGTGACCGCCTTTGGCAACCAGTGGGGGCAGATTGTCACTTTCCTGCTGCTAGGTGCCGCCTCTTTATTAGCCGCCGTGACCTATACCGTTGGCCTGGGGGGCACACCCTATGGCTATCGTGGGCTGGGGGATATTGCCGTCTTTATGTTTTTCGGCTTATTAGGCGTTTTAGGCACCTACTACCTTCACGTACAACAGCTAAGCTGGCTGCCGTTGCTACCTGCCGCCGCTTGCGGGCTGCTGGCTACCGCCGTACTCAATGTGAACAATGTGCGCGATATTGAAAGCGATGCACGCAACGGCAAAATAACCTTGGCGGTGCGCCTGGGTCGAGAAAACGCCATTAAATACCACTGGGCGCTGCTGGGATTGGCGCTACTGCTGACCCTTGTTTACCTAGTCGTGCTGCCTGTACCACTGGTAGGGTGGAGCTGCCTGCTGGTGGCCAAGCCACTGACGGATGCCGCCAGAGCATTACGCCATACCCGTGATGGCGAAATCCTGACTGGCATGCTGAAGAAAACAGCTATCTCGACGCTTTTTTACAGTGTGCTGCTTTCTATTGGCTTGGCCTTTTTCTAATTAAGGGGCTAAAGGGCGATTAAAGCACCACCTCATAGCCTTCAAATTTGGGCGGGCCGAGATAGATACCCTCCGGCGCCTTGGCATTAGCGTGAGCTTTGCGGAATGCGTCTGACTTGGTCCAGGCGCGGAAAGCTTCTTCTGATTCCCACACGCTGTGGGAGATAAACACGGTGTGATCTTCCTGGCTTTCACCCTGCAGCATCTTAAATTGCTTGAAGCCCGGCACCTCATCCAGGTGAGAGTCACGGTTGCGCCACACCTCTAAAAAGTCCTCTTCGCGGCCTGGGGCAATCCGAAAACGGTTCATGGCGATATACATTATGGCGCTCCTGTTAGAAGAGTTCTGCTGAATGGATTACGTAAATGCTGGCTTGATGGTAACGCCATCGGTTCATGACGAATAGCTTGGTGACGAATAGGCTTCACGGCTAATGGCTAAGGCACCTATCCAGGTCGTTTGGTTCAAACGCGATTTACGCATTCATGATCATGCGCTGCTTTCTAATGCCGCCGCGGCTGGCCCCGTGTTGCCCATATTCGCCATTGAGCCAGAGCAGTGGCAAGCCCCAGACAGCGCGCTGCGCCACTGGCAGTTTTCCGCTGACTCCCTTATCGACCTTTCAAACGCACTGGAAACAGTGGGCCTGCCGCTATGTATTTGGCAAGGCGATATTGTCGATTTATTAACCGCATTGAAAGCACGCTATGGGGAGTTTGCCCTGCACTCCCACGAAGAGACCGGTAACGCCTGGAGCTTTGCCCGCGACCTTAGCGTCAAGGCATGGTGCCAACAACACGGCACGCCATGGCATGAAGCGCGCCAGCACGGCGTCGTGCGTGGTTTAACATCCAGAGTAGATGACCGCAACGCCTGGGAAAATCAGTGGGAAACGCTCATGACGGCGCCCACCGCCACTGCTCCACAAAACGCCCAGGCAGCTCAAGATTGGCAACCATTTCACCACATTAACGTTGATCAGCTTCATGGCCTGACGCTGGGATTTGATACCACGCCCTGCCCCGAGCGCCAGCCCGGTGGCCGCAGCGAAGGCCGAGCAGTGTGGCTCAGCTTCATAAACCAGCGCGGGCTTCGCTATCGCGGCTCTCTTTCTAAACCGCTGCTGGCCTGGGAGTTTGGCTCAAGGCTTTCGCCCCACTTGGCCTGGGACACCCTCTCAATGCGTGAAGTGGTGCAGTCGCTGCGCCGCCAGCGCAAAAAGCATGCTGAAGACACACCGTGGTCACGTTCGCTGCGCGCCTTCGCCTCCCGGCTTCACTGGCACTGCCACTTTATTCAAAAGCTCGAAAGCGAACCCAGTATTGAGTCACAAACTCTGCACCCTGCGCTGCGCAGCCTGCGGGAGCGCGACCCGGAACATCCCAACCTGATCGCCTGGAAGCGCGGCCAAACCGGCGTGCCGCTGGTGGATGCCTGCATGCGCAGCCTAATCGCCACCGGCTGGATCAACTTTCGCATGCGCGCCATGTTGATCTCCCACGCCACCTTTGGCCTTGGGCTGCATTGGTACGAACCCGCCCTGCACTTGGCGCGGCTATTTACCGATTTTGAGCCCGGCATTCACTACCCCCAGGTGCAGATGCAGGCTGGTGCCACGGGCACTAATGCACTGCGGGTGTATAACCCTATCAAACAGGCGGAAGATAACGACCCCACCGGCGAGTTTGTCGCCCGCTGGGTGCCGGAATTAACGGTTCTGCCGTTAGAGTGGCGCGCCAAGCCCTGGGCACTGCCGGAAAGCCTACGCCAACGGTTTGGCTTTCAGCCGGGCGTCGACTACCCCATTCCGAACGATTTCGAAGCCGAAGCGCGCCACTGGAAGAAGCTGCTGTATGAGCTTCGCCGTACACCGGATGCCAGAGAAGCTAGCAAAGTCATTGCGGATAAACTTGCCAGCCAGCGGCTGCCGCCTGCTCAGCGCTCTAAAAAAGCAAAACCCGCCAATCGTCAGCAGCTTTCATTATTTGACGATGGCGGGCTAGATGGGGCCTAAAAGGCACTAACCCTCGACTCACATTCGATAAAAAATTATTTATGGATAATCATTGAATCGCCTGCATTAAAAATAGCGACTCACCCTTTCTAGCCACCTGTTGCATTCATAAACCTTAAGATCTGAACCTCACCGTCAGTAGTAAAGTAGTGACGCTCGGGCTTTTTCGTCACCGCAGCCACAATGGTCGCTTTTAGGCGGTGGGTGTCACCCGGGTAGCGCCGCATTATGGCGCGTAGATCAACCGAGTCCTCATTGCCCAGGCAAAGAAGTAGCCGCCCCTCAGCCGTCACCCTTACCCGGTTACAGGCATCGCAAAAATTATGACTATGGGGAGAGATAAAACCAATGCGCGAAGCACTGCCCGGCATTCGGTAATAACGGGAAGGTCCCAAAGAAGTCTCAGTGGTCTGCAGAAGCTGATGGTGCTGTTCAATCGTCTCGCGCACTGCATCGCTGGAAAGGTAGGTTTCGCCACGGTTATGTTCACTAATTGTGCCCAGTGACATCTCTTCTATAAAGCTAATATCCACTTCTTCGTCGCGTGCGAAGCTGACTAAATCAAGAATCTCATCATCATTACGCCCCTTCAGCAGTACGGCATTAAGTTTGATTGACGTAAAGCCAGCCTGGCGTGCTGCGCGGATACCGGCGATCACTTGGCTTAGGTCACCTGTCCGGGTTAATGCTTTAAAGCGCTCGGGCTTGAGCGAGTCGAGGCTGATATTGAGTCGATCTAACCCGCCTTGCCGCAATGCATCGGCATGTTTGACAAGCCCTGAGCCGTTGGTGGTCATGGCCAGCTCGCGCAGGCCTTCCAATTCACCGAGTTTTTGCACTAGCGTTAATACGCCCTGGCGTACCAGCGGCTCCCCGCCAGTTAGGCGGATTTTTTCCACCCCCAGCTCGACGAAGGCCTGCGACAGCGTGGCTATCTCTTCAAGGGTAAGTAGTTGGGCCCGAGGCAGGAAGGTCATCTCCTCAGCCATGCAATAAACACAGCGAAAATCACAACGATCAGTCACCGATATGCGCAGGTAACGCACCGTACGGCCAAACCCATCGACTAGCGCACTCATTCTGAGGGCTCCTCTGCTTGGGCACTGGTGTTAACGGGTAGACGAGCTATGAGCCCTTTCACTTCGGCCGTGACCTCTTCAACGGTTTCCTCATCATAAAATTGGCCCCGCCGCTTGCGCAGGCCATTTTCGTAGAGTTTTACATGCTCGGTGGGTGTAACACCTGCTTTGGAGAGACAGTGGCTGGCGCAATGCATCTGACACCCGTCGATGGCTACGATCGGCCGCCCGCTACGGGCTGTACGAACCAGGCCAGGCACACCACCACCTACGCCCGCAATGCAGGACATTTCTGCCTCCCCTGCATGATCAAGACGCAGAGCGACACTATTGGCAAGTTGCGCAACATCAGAGCAGCCGGAGCAGGCATATACCAATGTGCGTGGTTTGTGGTGTGAAGACATACCCTCTCCTTGAATAGGCAAACAATATCAGCCGCCGCTGTGGGTATAGAAGCTCATACGGAGAACTGATTAATGGGGTAGTAGTGGTAGGCGCTCCCTTCGACCACATCTGTTGCGGGGGTAATCATTAAATAACCATCGGCTTGGCTAGCCGCGCTGAGCATATGTGACCCTTGCCCGCCTGCTAATTGCGCCGCCGGCGCCCCGTTTGTCCAGTCCAGTGCTACCCGTAAGAGTTCGCTCCGCCCTTGGGGGCCGCGCTGAGAAAAGCCTGCTTTTACGGGGAAACACTGAAGTGCGGCAACAAATCTACCTTGCATGGCGTGAATAAAAGGCAGCGCCAGCAGTTGCCAGCCTACCAGGGATGCCACGGGGTTACCCGGCAGCGCAATAAGCGGCGTGACAGAAGATGGCGCCGAGCCAAGATAACCGAACGCAAAGGGTTTTCCCGGTTTCATCGCGACACCATGAAAATGTAGTCCACCGCGCTGCTCGATCACCGGACGAACGTGGTCCTCTTCGCCTACCGAAACGCCCCCGGTGCATACCACCACATCCGCAACGGTTTGGGCATGGTCAAACGCCTGATTCAGCGGCTGGGGCGAATCAGCAATGACGCCAAGATCCAATACATCGCACTGCGCTTGGGCTAGCAGTACGTTGAGCATGGTTCGGTTACTGTCATAAACCTGCCCTGGCGATCGCTGTGCTCCGGGGGCAATCAGTTCATCACCGGTTGAGAGTAGCGCCACCCGCAGGCGTCGTTTAACAGTAACAGTACTTATTCCGTGACTTGCCAGCAGCGCAATCGATGCCGCTGTAAGCGTCTCACCCGCTGCCAATAGCGGGGCGCCTACGCAAGTCTCTTCTCCCTGACGGCGAATATTAGCGCCTACTGCCAGGTTACCTTCGAGATGAATATGTCCGCGCTGATCCAGCGTGACCCGCTCTTGAGGCACCACCATATCGGCCCCCGTGGGCACTGGCGCGCCGGTAAAAATACGTGCGCAGCCGCCTGGGGGCAGCAACATCACATCCGCCCCGGCGGGTACTCGCTGAAGCACCGGCAGCCCTTGTCCATCAGGTGCAGACTGGTAGTCGGTTAGACGCAGCGCGTAACCATCCATTGCGCTATTGTCCACCCCCGGCATATCGAGAGGAGCGACCAGCGTTTCTGCCAGCACTCGCCCTGTCGATTGTTCTAGGGTGATGGTTTCTACTGCATTAATGGGCGTGGCTGCGTCGATAAGCCGTTGGCGCGCATCAAACAGATCTAACAAGCCGGGCGTGACTATTTCTGCGCAGTGACAGTTCATAAGCGCTCCACCTCATTGGAAGAAGTCGCTGTGTGACGTCCACTGCACGGGGTCGCTGAAGGCAGCACCATGGCGGCGAAGTTGCAGGGCCGAGTGCGGGCGTCCAGCTGCAAAGCAATAATCCTGTCCCACGCCAAGGCACACGCTTTGGGCGAACCGGGCATCGCAAATATCATCGTTCGGTTGGCCACCCCCGCTACGGCGCGAGACTGGATCGTCGCTGTGCCGATTGTTTTCAGGGAGTAGTGGCGGAACAGCTCGCCATACCCCTCAATCGCTTTGTCGAACAGCGGTATCAACGCCTCGGGAGTGGTATCCCGGGCGGTAAAGCCAGTGCCGCCATTAACCAGAATCGCGTGGACATCCGTTCGAGCAATCCACTCCGAGACCACGGCACGAACCTGGTAGATATCATCAGAAACGATGCGCCTCTCGACCAGGATATGGCCGCTTTCGCTCAGATGTTCAACCAGCAGGTCACCGCTACCATCCTCGTCGAAACCACGGGTATCGGAAACCGTTAGCACCGCGATGCCGAGCGGAGTGAAAAGAGCATCTACAGGAACATGGGACATCAAGCCTCTCCTATTAGCTTTGCTATTGCTTCAAGCTATTGCATCAAGCTGCCGCCAGCATCGTCATCCAGAACAATCCCTTCGACGCCTATTTCGCTCTCTAACGCCAGCAAATAGTGACGCAGCGCACGTCGAGTTGCCTGTTCCCGTAGGCTATGGCGCACCCGGTCAATCACTTGATCGAAAGGTAACGCCCTACCGTCTCGCCGCTCGTCAATACTCACCACATGCCAACCATAGCGAGACGCCAAGGGGCGCTCGTGTAGACCTTCGGGTAAGTGCTGCAAAGCGCGATCCAACTCCGGAACAGTCTGCCCTGACACCAGCCAGCCCAAATCACCATCCAGCTCTTTTGAAGGGCACGCGGAGTGGTGTTGGGCGAATTCAGCAAAACGTTCGGGTATTAGCGTGAGTTGTTTAATCAGCTTCTCTCCAAGTTGGCATCCTTCGTCGCGCCCCTGTGAGTCATCGGGCGCCGCTGCCAGCAGGATATGCCGAACGCGCAATTGGGAAGGTTCGCTAAAGCGCTCACGATGCGTGTCAAAAAAGCGACGGCAGTCCGCCTCTTCAGGCTCGGGGACTACCAGCTCCTGTTCGAGCAAGGCAGCAATCGCAGCGTCCTCTTGAGCTTCCGCTTGCCCTTGGGCCGACCACAAACCCAGTTCAATGGCCCGCTGGCGCAGCAGCTCTTTAACCACTAAGGCGCGCGCCGCTTGAAGCTGGGCCTCCCCCGCCGTTTCGGCGGGGTGATACTGCATCTCTAACGCAATGGCTTCTTCATCGATACCGGCGTTACCGACACGCACCGGCGGTGGGGAAACGCCCCCAGGGAGTTGTTCAATATCAATCATCTGCATGGTATTTCTCCTCTACGTCTGGCCGAGCACAAGCCAGTTTTTAGCCGCGACGGCGTACCAGCTGGTACCTACGTGTGATGTATCCGAACGGCACGCTCCAAACGTGAACCAGACGGGTAAAGGGGAATAGCAGGATGATGGTCAGGCCCACGAAGATGTGCAGCTTGTAGATCCACGAGACCTCTTCCATGTAGTTGGCAGCGCCGCCGCCGAAGAAGACGATTGCCTGGGCCCAACTCGCCAGGGTGACCATCATTGCGCCGTCCATGTGGCCCAGCGAGAAGAGAATGGTGACCATGCCCAGCGCCGCCTGGAACACGATCAACCCCAGGATGGCAGTATCCATAACACTGGAAGAAGCCCGCACCCGAGCGTTGGCGATACGGCGATACAGCAACATAGCGCCCCCCACCAGGCACATGGCACCAGCAATACCACCGATCACGATGGCCAGCAGTTGCTTGGTGCTAGCGAGCAGGAAACGGTCGTAAACCCAGTGCGGCGTCAGCATGCCGAACAAGTGGCCAAAGAAAATCACGATGATGCCGATATGAAACAAATTGCTGGCCAGACGCATATTCTTCGATGACAGCATCTGGCTGGAACCGGTCTTCCAAGTGAACTGGCCATGGTCGTAGCGCATTAGGCTGCCGATCAGGAAGACCGTGCCAACCAGATAGGGGTAGTAGCCGTAGATAAGGTGATTTAAATAAAGCGCAATCGCGTCAAACATGATCTTTCTCCTTTAACGATTGGCAGGGTGAGAATTAGTGGCAGGCATGATGCGTACCGGCTGGCTCTGTACGGTGTGTTTGCGCTCGGCCAGACGGCGGCCTTCGGCGGACTGCAGCGCACAATCCTCGTCTGAGGAGGCTGAAAAGCGCACTGCCTCTTCTTCCCATACTGCATCCAGCGCTTCGGGGGTGTTGTCGGGCACCTCTTTTTTAACCTGTAGACGGTGCTCTTCCACATCGCCCTCAGCCCCCACTAACGCCAGTAGTGAAAGCGGTACCAGGGCGTGATCAGCTCCCCGCTCTTCCAGCCGCGCGGTGAGCAGCGCCAAGATGTGGCGTATTTCGCCCAGCCAGCGACCGATCTCCGCTTCATCACACAGTGAGAGATACTCAAGAAACACCGGCAGGTGGTCGGGCAGTTCCCGAGCGTCCAGCTCGAAACCGGCCGCGCTATACTCGGCCATTAAATCCACCATGGCCTGGCCACGATCGCGGGACTCGCCGTGAACGTGTTCAAATAGCAGCAGCGACGTAGCCCGACCCTTATCGAACATGGCGACGTATTCGGCCTGCAGCTCAAGCAAGTCACCATCTTGGAGACGCTGACACCACACCATTAGCGACGACTTGAGAGCCGCCCCCAGGCGGCGCTCGGCATTGAGGATTTCGATGAGTTCACCGCAAGCATCCTGCAGTTCCTGGGTCGGGTAATCGAGCAAACGGGCCAGCACACGCAGGCTGCGCATGCCCTGTAACGGCTCGAACGACGGCTCTACTGAGATCGGCGATTGGGTAGCAGCTTCAGTCATGACGAGACTCCTCAAGTTGTGGCTGCGGGTCGAAGACCTCTACCGGTTTTACCAAAACGCTGGTCTGCTTACGGCCGTTAAACAGGTTGGGCTGGCTCTCACCGTGGCAACCATCACCAAAGGTGAAGCCACATCCTCCCCGCTCGGGGAAGGCTTCGGTGGCCATTTCCCGATGGCTGGTGGGGATCACAAACCGATCCTCGTAGTTGGCAATAGCCAAGTAGCGATACATCTCTTCCACCTGAGCGACACTAAGACCGACCGCATCCAGCACCTCGGCATTCGGCGCGCCATCCACATGCTTGCCGCGCATGTAAACGCGCATCGCCATTAAGCGCTTTAGTGCCAACACAACGGGCGCCTCTTCGCCTGCAGTCAATAAATTAGCTAGGTACTTCACAGGGATACGCAGCGATTCGATCTTGGGCAGGATGCCATCGAACTCGACATGCCCCGCCTCGGCGGCGGACTGAATCGGTGACAGCGGCGGCACGTACCACACCATCGGCAGCGTGCGGTATTCAGGGTGCAGCGGCAGCGCCAAGCCCCAATCGATGGCCATTTTGTAGACGGGCGATGCCTGAGCCGCTTTGATAACGTTGTCCTGAATGCCATCTTTTTTCGCCTGGGCAATCACTTCCGGGTCATGCGGATCGAGGAAGATGTCGCACTGGCGGTGATAGAGGTCGCGCTCGTCCGGCGAGCTTGCTACTTCCTCAATACGGTCGGCGTCGTAAAGCAACACACCGAGGTAACGAATGCGACCTACACAGGTCTCTGAGCAGATGGTCGGCTGGCCGGCCTCAATACGCGGGTAACAGAAAATGCACTTCTCAGACTTACCGGTTTTCCAGTTGTAGTAGATTTTCTTGTAGGGGCAGCCAGAGATACACATCCGCCAGCCACGACACTTGTCCTGGTCGATCAGAACGATACCGTCCTCTTCCCGCTTGTAGATCGCACCGCTGGGGCACGAGGCCACGCAGGTGGGGTTCAAGCAGTGCTCGCACAGGCGCGGCAGATACATCATGAAGGTGTTTTCGAACTGGCCGTAAATATCCGCCTGCACCTTGTCGAAGTTGGCATCTTTACGCCGTTTGGCGAACTCAGTACCTAGGATCTCCTCCCAGTTGGGGCCCCACTCGATCTTCTTCATGCGTTCGCCGGAAATCAGTGAACGGGGGCGGGCCACCGGCTGATGCTCGCCGATCTTGGCGGAGTGCAGGTGCTGGTAGTCGAACGTGAACGGCTCGTAGTAGTCGTCCATTTCAGGCAGGTCGGGGTTGGCGAAGATGTTCGCCAATACCCGCCACTTACCCCCAATGCGCGGTTCAATCCGACCATCTGTACGGCGCATCCAGCCGCCTTTCCATTTAGCCTGATTCTCCCACTCTTTGGGGTAGCCGATACCGGGTTTGGTCTCGACATTGTTGAACCAGGCGTACTCCATACCTTCGCGACTGGTCCAGACATTTTTGCAGGTCACCGAACAGGTGTGGCAACCAATACACTTATCAAGATTGAGAACCATGCCTACCTGGGAACGAATTTTCATTTCACGGCCTCCTGAACGCTGTCATTGCCTTCACCATCCAGCCAGTCAACGTGTTTCATCTTGCGCACTAACACGAACTCATCGCGATTTGAGCCGACGGTGCCGTAGTAATTAAAACTGTAAGAGAGCTGCGCGTAGCCACCGATCATATGGGTAGGCTTGGGGCAAACTCGGGTAACCGAGTTGTGGATGCCACCCCGGGTGCCGGTAATCTCAGAGCCGGGTACGTTCACCTGGCGCTCTTGGGCGTGGTACATCATCACCATGCCATCTTTGACGCGCTGGCTAACCACCGCCCGCGCAGCAATCGAGCCGTTGGCGTTGTAAACCTCGATCCAGTCGTTGTCCTCGATATCAATCGAGGCAGCGTCAGCCTCGGACAGCCATACCACCGGGCCGCCGCGGTTAAGCGTCAGCATCAGCAGGTTGTCCGAGTAAGTGGAGTGAATCCCCCACTTCTGGTGTGGCGTGAGGAAGTTCAGCGCCTTGCTCTTGAAGCCGTTGTCGGCAGGTAGCGTGAAGCCTTTGGCCGCTTTGGTATCGATGGGCGGGCGATAGACCAGCAGACTTTCACCGAAAGCTCGCATCCAGGCGTGATCCTGATAGAACTGCTGGCGGCCGCTCACCGTGCGCCATGGAATTAGCTCATGAACGTTGGTATAGCCAGCGTTGTAAGAGACGTGCTCATCCTCAAGACCCGACCACGTGGGGCTAGAGATGATCTTGCGTGGCTGGGCGACCACATCGCGGAAGCGGATCTTCTCCTCCTGCTTAGGCGTCGCCAAGTGGGTGTGGTCGCGCCCGGTAATTTTGGAAAGCGCTTCCCACGCTTTTACTGCCACGGCGCCGTTGGTTTCCGGAGCCAGGGTCAGAATCATCTCGGCGGCATCAATAGCGCTGTCGATCAGTGGGCGCCCTTTATGCGGGCCGTCCAGCTTGCGATGGTTGAGCTTACCCAGCAGCTCGACTTCAGCATCGGTGTTCCAGGCAATACCCTTGCCGCCGTTGCCAATACTTTCCAGCAACGGTCCAACAGAGGTGAAGCGTTCGTAGGTCTCGGGGTAGTTACGCTTGACCTCGATCAGCGAAGGCATGGTTTTACCGGGAATCGGCGCGCACTCGCCTTTTTTCCAATCCAGTACTTGCGGTTGGGCCAGTTCACCCGGGGAGTCGTGCTGCATGGGCAGGGTGACCAAGTCGGTCTCTTCGCCCAGGTGCCCTACGCATACCTTGGAGAACGCCTTAGCAATCCCCTTGTAAATATCCCAGTCGCTGCGCGATTCCCAGGCTGGGTCGGTGGCCGCGGTCAGTGGGTGAATGAACGGATGCATGTCGGAAGTGTTGAGGTCGTCCTTCTCGTACCAGGTGGCCGTAGGCAGCACGATATCCGAGTAGAGACAGGTGGTGGACATGCGGAAGTCGAGGGTCACCAGCAGGTCGAGTTTGCCTTCCGGCGCCTCTTCGTGCCATTTCACTTCTTCGGGTTTCTGGCCACCGAAGTCACCCAGGTCTTTGCCCTGGATGCCATGGCGGGTCCCCAGCAGGTACTTGAGCATGTACTCGTGACCTTTACCGGAACTGCCCAGTAAGTTCGAGCGCCAGATGAACATGTTGCGCGGGAAGTTCTGGGCGTTGTCCGGATCTTCCGCGGCAAAGGCCAGCTCACCACTTTTAAGTTGCTGCACCGCGTAGTCAGCGGTGGACATGCCCGCGGCTTCGGCTTTTTTGGCCAGGCGCAGTGGGTTAGTGCCCAGTTGAGGTGCTGACGGCAGCCAGCCCATGCGCTCAGCGCGCACGTTAAAGTCGATCAGGCTACCAGGATAATCCTCAGCCTTGGCCAGCGGCGAAAGGATCTCCTTGATCTCCAGCTTCTCGTAGCGCCACTGGGAGGAGTGGTTGTAGAAGAACGAGGTAGAGTTCATATGGCGCGGCGGACGCTGCCAGTCGAGGCCGAAGGCCAACGGGGTCCAGCCGGTTTGCGGGCGTAGCTTTTCCTGACCCACATAGTGCGCCCAGCCACCACCGCTCTGGCCGATACAGCCGCACATGACCAGCATGTTAATCAGGCCGCGGTAGTTCATATCCATGTGGTACCAGTGGTTCATACCGGCACCGACGATGATCATGCTACGCCCGTTAGTTTTATGGGCGTTGTCGGCGAACTCACGAGCAATACGGGTGCACTGCTCAGCCGAAACGCCGGTGATTTTCTCCTGCCATGCAGGGGTATAAGGGCGAACCTGATCAAATGAGGTCGCACCATCATCTTCGCCGTCGCCGACAAAGCCACGGTCGATGCCGTAGTTGGCACACATCAGATCAAAAACGGTGACCGCAAGCATGTCGCTGCCATCGGCTCTCTTCAAGCGCTTGGCGGGCAAGTTATGGAACAGAAGGTCATCGGCGGCGCCAACACCAGCCCCTTTGACATGCTCAAAGTGCTCGTGCTCGATGCCACCGAAGTAAGGGAACGCCACGCGCGCGACGCTATCGTGGTGGTTGGCCAAACTGAGCAACGGCTTTATTTCAGTGCCTGCGGCGTCCAGCGATTCCAGGTTCCATTTGCCCACTTCGTCGCCGGTTTCGCCCCAGCGGAAACCGATGGAACCGCGTGGTACCACCAGCTGGTCGCGGGTTTCGTCCCAGGCGACAGTTTTCCACTCGGGATTGTTTTCCTGACCCAGGGCGGCATCAAAGTCGCTGGCCCGCAATTGGCGACCCGGTGCGAAGCTGCCGTCTTCACGCGCTTCTAATTCCACCAGGAACGGCATATCGGTATAGCGGCGCACGTAGTCGGTGAAGTAGGCACTGGGATTATCGAGGTGGAACTCTTTGAGGATCACGTGGCCCATGGCCATTGCCAGGGCGGCATCGGTGCCCTGCTTAGCAGAGAGCCACTCGTCGGTGAGTTTGGAGACCTCGGCGTAGTCCGGGGTAATCGAGACCGTTTTGGTGCCTTTGTAACGTACTTCGGTAAAGAAGTGGGCATCCGGGGTACGCGTCTGGGGCACGTTGGAGCCCCAGGCAATAATGTAGCCGGAGTTGTACCAGTCAGCGGACTCAGGTACGTCGGTCTGCTCGCCCCAGGTCATCGGTGACGCCGGCGGCAAATCGCAGTACCAGTCGTAGAAGCTCATGCAGACACCGCCAATCAGCGAGAGGTAGCGGCTACCCGCGGCGTAGCTGACCATCGACATGGCAGGAATCGGCGAGAAGCCGATAATCCGATCGGGGCCGTACTGTTTGGCGGTGTAAACGTTCGAAGCCGCGACCAGCTCGTTGAGCTCGTCCCAGTTACCGCGAACGAAGCCGCCCATGCCGCGAGCACGCTTGTACTGTTTGGTCTTGGCGGGGTCTTCGACAATAGATGCCCAGGCATCTACCGGGTCTGGGTTAGCCTTGAGCGCTTCGCGCCATAGCGCCAGCAGCGGCTTGCGCACTAATGGATACTTGAGGCGGTTAGCGCTGTACAGATACCAGGAGTAGCTGGCACCGCGGGGGCAGCCACGCGGCTCATGGTTAGGCAGGTCGGGACGGGTACGGGGGTAGTCAGTCTGCTGGGTCTCCCAGGTCACCAGACCGTTTTTGACGTAGATTTTCCAGCTACACGAACCGGTGCAGTTCACACCGTGGGTGCTGCGGACCACTTTGTCGTGCTGCCAGCGGGCACGATAACTATCTTCCCATTGGCGGGATTCGCTGCGCAGTTCGCCGTGTTCGTTGGCGAAGGGCTCGCGGGCCTTGCGGAAGAAATTCAGCCGATCTATGAAGTGACTCATGGTCGATCTCCAGGCTCCTCGGAAATTTGCATTACCCGTCAGGCGGGTTCCATGAAGAGGAGTCTGCGCGATCGACATCAGAATTACTGCGTGATTACCTCCATATACACCCCATCTACCCCCAAGGTGATAGAGCAGCAAATGTTTAGGAATAGATGAGGGGCAGCCTTAGAAATCATACGGTTCGCGAGTAGCGATTTTCCTTCGGCGTTAGGTAGGCATCAAACGCCATGGCCAGGTTGCGAATCATCAACCGGCCCGAAGGCAACACTTCGATTTCTTCTTCACGCAGAGCGATCAGGCCGTCATCGGCCATCTCTTCCAGGTCTTTCAATGCCTTGGCAAAGTAGCTACCAAACTCGATGCCATGGCGAGCCTCGATAGCGGCGAACTCAAGACGCCCATGACACATCAGTGTATTGATGACATCGCGTCGCAGGCGATCATCGTCGCTAAGCCGGTAGCCACGAAAGACGGGCAGGCGCCCTTCGTCCAGGCGGTGCTGGTACTGGGCCGTCTCCTTGACGTTCTGACTGTAGGTGTCGCCCACCTTGCCGATGGAAGTAATACCCAATCCGATCATGTCGCAGTCGGCGTGGGTGGAGTAGCCCTGGAAGTTGCGCTGCAGCGTGCCGTTTTCACGGGCTAGGCTCAGCTCGTCATCCGGCAAGGCGAAGTGATCCATGCCAATGTAGACGTAACCCGCGCCGGTCAGGCGATTGATCGTTAACTCCAGCAGTTCCAGCTTTCGTTCTGGCGGCGGCATATCCTCGGGGCGAATCAATCGCTGAGCCTTGAACAGCTCAGGTAGATGGGCATAGCTGTAAGCAGCAATGCGGTCCGGTTGCAGATCAATAATCTTGGTCAGCGTGGTATCGAAACTCGCTACCGTCTGCAGCGGCAGGCCATAGATTAAATCCACACTGACCGATTCAAACCCGGCGTCACGGGCTGCTTTCACCAGAGATACCACCTGCTCTTCGCTCTGGTCGCGATTGACCGCTTGCTGCACGTCGTGATCAAAATCCTGTACGCCGAAGCTCAAACGATTAAATCCCAGTGCGTACAGTTCATACACCTGCTCAGGGGTCACGGTGCGCGGGTCGACCTCTAACGAGAATTCGCGCTCTGCAGGCGCCGCAAAATGAAAGGCCTCGTCTAACGCTGCCATTAACTCGCCTAGCTGGGGGTTGCTCAGGTAGGTCGGGGTGCCACCGCCAAGGTGCAATTGAGTCATCCGCCGGGTGCTATCGAACAGCGCCCCCTGAACGCGAATCTCCTGTTTCAGCCACTGGAGATACTCAGCCGCCCGCTCGGTGTTGTGGGTAATGATTTTGTTGCAGGCACAGTAATAGCAAAGACTTTTACAGAACGGGATATGCACGTAAACCGACAGTGGCTTTGGTTCACTGGCCTGGTTACTGCGCTCGGCAGCACTTCGATAGTCATCCTCAGCAAACGCCGCCTGAAACTGCGGAGCGGTAGGATAAGAGGTGTAGCGGGGTCCCGGACGGTCATATTTTTCGACCAGGGGGCGGTTGAACAACGGTTCATTTCGCATAATCGGGAAAGGTCTCTGAAAAGGGGCTTTGAACAAGGTTTTTGAAAAAGATCTCTAAAAGTGAGCGCAGCAAGCGCTGGTTAATATTCATAAAGTATACGTTTTAAAAAACACCCTGCATCCATCGTGACGCCTCTGCTTTGTTCACTACGCCTTGAAAACCTCCCCATAATGATCTGAGTCAAAGGGCGGCAATAAATAGGTGACTAAAATGCTCGGGTTTTCAACTTAAGGAGTCTTCGCAATGGAGCTTGTGTGCCCTGCTGGCAACTTGCCCGCCCTGAAGCGTGCGGTAGATGAGGGGGCCGATGCTGTCTACTTCGGTTTTCAAAATGCCACGAACGCTCGCCAGTTTGCTGGGCTTAACTTCACCGACAAACGCGCCCGTGAGGGTGTCGATTACGCCCATAAGCACGGCAAACGAGTATTTTGCGCGATTAACACCTACCCCCAACCCGATGGCTGGCACCAGTGGACCCGCGCTGTGGATCAGGCTGTCGATCTGGGCGTGGATGCTTTGATCCTCGCCGATATGGGGCTGTTGGATTACGCCACTCAGCACCATCCTGACGTGGCACGACACCTATCTGTTCAGGGGTCGGCGACCAGCCATGAAGCACTGCGCTTCTATCATGAGCACTTTGGCATCAAGCGCGCCGTACTGCCTCGGGTGTTATCGATTACTCAAGTACGCGACCTGGCCAAGCAGACGCCGGTGGAACTCGAAGTGTTTGCCTTTGGTAGCCTGTGCATCATGGCCGAAGGGCGCTGCTATCTATCTTCTTACCTCACCAGCGAGTCACCCAATACACGTGGCGTCTGCTCGCCAGCGGCTCATGTCCGCTGGGAAGAAACGCCTCAAGGTCTAGAGTCGCGTCTTAACAACGTCCTGATTGATCGCTACGCCGAAGGTGAACGCGCTGGCTACCCAACTCTGTGTAAGGGGCGATTTGAGGTAACCGGCGAGACCTATCACGCCATTGAGGAGCCCACCAGCCTCAATACCCTGGCACTACTACCAGAATTGCGTGAACTGGGTATTAGTGCGGTAAAAATTGAAGGACGACAGCGCAGCCCCGCTTATGTGTCGAAGGTCGCAGGCATTTGGCGCCAGGCGCTGGACCGCCTCGAAGACGCGCCAGGGCGCTTTCATCCAGAGCATGCTTGGATGGCCGGTCTTGCTGAGCTTTCCGAAGGCGCCACTACTACGCTGGGCGCCTACGAGCGTCGCTGGAAATAGGAGTTTGCCATGACGCCCCCCACTGCCCTGCAACTGTCGCTGGGTCCGGTACTCTTCTACTGGACTCGGGAGTGCTACGCCGACTTCTACCGTGAGGCGGCCGATTGGCCGGTAGAGATTATCACCCTGGGAGAAACGGTCTGCTCGCGACGCCGCGACATGAAACTTGACGACTGGCTAGGCATTGGCCGCGAACTCACTCAGGCAGGCAAACAGGTGGTGCTCGCCAGCCAAACCTTGATTGAGTCCGAGGCCGATCTGCGCGATTTGCGCAAGCTCTGTGAAAACGGCGACTTCATTGTTGAGGCTAACGATCAAAGCGCCCTACAACGCCTTTCGAATGCCGGGCTACCGTTCATCGCCGGCGCCGCACTCAATCTTTACAACCCGGCCACCTTGGGCGTTATGAAGCGGGCTGGGATGCAGCGTTGGCAGGCACCGGTGGAAATGTCCCGGGATGACCTGACTCAACTGATCGCCGACTGCCATCAGGCAGGAGTAAGCCAACCCTGCGAAGTGTTTGCCTACGGTCACTTACCTTTAGCCTGGTCATCGCGCTGCTTTACCGCGCGACGCCACCAGAAACCCAAAGACCGCTGTCAGTTTGTTTGCCAGCAGTACCCCGAAGGCTTGGTGCTGCGTTCGCAAGAGTCCCGCAACGTTTTCAACCTGAACGGCATTCAAACTCTCTCAAGCGCCTGCCAGGACCTTCGTCATGAGCTTCCGGTCATGGCCGAAATGGGGGTATCGGTGGTGCGTCTCAGCCCCCGAGCAGAAGGCATGGCTGAAGTGGTCAGCGCCTTTAACCAAGCCCGCCAAGGCCAGCTGCCTACACCCGATCCATTATCCCTGGTTGATGCCGAGGTCTGCGACGGCTATTGGTACGGGCGTCCAGGCATGGACAATACCCGCAGCGTGGCTCACTAACGCAACAAATTAGTTTTGATGGCCCTGCTTTGCGGCAGGGCCATCACCGTTTAATCCCGCTATCATTGCAACCTACTGAACATTCATACAATATACTTTTTATAGCTGGATGACTTATAGCTGGATTACCCTCGGAGCAACGTAAACTCCATGCATCTCACCCGATTCACTGATTATTCGATACGCGTATTGATCTTTCTTGCTGCCAAGGGAGAGGAGCGCTCTACCATTCATGAGATTGCCGAAACGTTTGATATTTCACGCAATCATTTGATGAAAATCGTTCAGGAACTAAGCCAAAAACAGTACGTAACGGCTATTCGCGGCAAGAACGGCGGCTTACTGCTGACACGTGACCCCGCAACAATCGCGCTAGGCGAGCTGGTGCGGGAGATGGAGCATGACATGGCGTTAGTTGAGTGTTTTCATAGCGATAACGCCTGCATCATTACCCCGGCATGTCGACTTCAATCGATTCTTAAGGATGCGTTGTCGGCATTTCTAGACGTACTTGATCACTACACATTGGCTGACCTATTGGGCAATCAACAACCTCAGCTGGCGCGCCTCATGCGTATTCCTACCCTCAGTGTTTAGCCCTTAAGTGCTTAGTCCTTAAGTGCTTAGACCTTCAAAAATTAGCCCTCCTGCCCGTCGACTCGCGCCTGCATCAACGGCAACGTGTAGTGCACTAAAAATATGACGTAGGCCAAGCACCAGAGGATGATACTTAGCGTGTAGATCCAGTGGGTTATCTGGGGAAATAGCGCCAATACGGGTGCGCGCAGCAAGGCGGCTATTAACATTAATCCCAGCGCCATACCGATACCCGGTAAGGTGCGTATTGGCCGACCGGTATGGCCTAAAGAAACCCTGGCCATCATGGCTAACATCATGACACCCATCCCCCCGATACTCAGCGCATGAACCGCAAGCTCAGTGCGCATTAGCCCCATCAGTGCTAATACCCACATTACGAAGCCTAAGGGGATGAAGGCATAGCTGCCGTGCAATCCCCATAGCAATGGTTCGCGCCAGCTGTGCAGCCCACCCCAGCGTGCCATGCGAAGAGTGTTGGCCAATGCCGCTAAGACCATCGCCCCACCCATTAACATCGTAGGTACGGCAATACCCAGCATGATAGCCAGCTGCAGTAATACGACGCTCACCGTACTCGCCAGCGTAACACCTTCGAGTAAGGGAATAGGCTCTGGCTTGGTGCGCCCTAAACGGTTCGCAGTAAACATAGCAATCACGCGCCCGCCAACCACTGTCATCATCAGTGTGATCAACAGCACGGCTAAATAGGCCGCTTGGCGAATCAACTCGGCATCGCCGTTCTTCAACCCCAGATGCATCGCCAGATTAGCCATCGCAAACAGTGCAAGCACCGGGATGAAGATCAAATTGCGCCACCGCTTCGCGGTAATTACCAATTTCGCCATGACGATAGCAACCACCGGCAGAAACGCTAGGTCGACCATCAGTAGCAGCCAGCCCGGCAACGCCATGGGAAAGGCCATTAGTAGCCGACCTAATAGCCATAACACGACTAGCGCCAGCAGTGGCCCGCCGCTTAAGCTCGGCAATCCGGTCCAGTTGCGCACAGCCGTTAGTAAAAATCCCGCTACCACTGCCGCTGCAAAACCGAACAGCATTTCATGCTGATGCCAAAAAATCAGGCCGCCGTAGGGGCGCAGCAGAATATTGCCGTGCCAGAAACCCAACCACACCAACAGGGCTACCACGCTAAACAACGCAGCCAGTAGGAAGAAAGGCCGAAAAGCCAGACGCATCAATGGCAGATGCTTAAGCTTGAAGGCAGGTGGGGATGAGGTGATCGTTGGCATGGCATAATCCCGACTAATTTGCTTGGAAATATGATTGTGCGCCTCGCAACCATCAAAAACCATGACAAGTATCAAAAATGCATCTTATAGTTTTAAGCAGCTAGCCGCCCATCAATAACCGTCGTCACCTCAAGGGTCCTTCCAATAATAAAACCCGCTTTAAGATTGGTATTTATACCCTCTGGGCTTTAAGATGCATTTATAAAGCATCTTAAAGCCCAGAGGTATTATCCGTGCTAACACATGACCAAGAAAAACTGATCGACGCAACGGCCCCCGTCGTTGCTGAACATCTAGACGCCATTACGCAGCATTTTTACCCGTTGATGTTTAACCGCTATCCCGACGTAAAACCACTCTTCAATGAGGCGCATCAGCAAAGCGGTGGACAGCCTCGCGCTCTGGCCAGCGCCGTGTTGGCCTATATAAAACTACGCAGCAACCCTGCCCAAGCACGCGCCACACTGGCTGTTGTGGTCAGCAAGCATGTCTCTTTGGGAATACTTCCTGAACAGTACCCCATCGTAGGGGAGTGCTTGCTAGCGGCGATTGGCGATGTTCTTGGCGATGCCATAACACCAGAAATCGCCGGTGCGTGGGGCGCGCTTTATAACGAGCTTGCTGCACTACTCATCGACCTTGAAGACCAGCGCTACCGTGAGTTTGAGCAGCGTCCTGGCGGTTGGCGGGGCACCCGACGCTTCAAGATTGCCAGCACCCAGCAGGAGAGTGTCTTGATTCGCTCTTTTATTCTGGCACCCGAGGATGGCGACACGGTGGCTGACCATGAGCCTGGCCAATATATCGGCGTACGCCTAACCATTAATGGCGAACCGGCCTATCGGCATTACAGCCTATCGGATACCCCCAATGGTCGGAGCTATCGCATCTCAATCAAACGCGAAGCAGAAGGGCTAGTCAGTCGTCATTTTCACGACGTCCTGCAACCAGGCGATAGCATAGAGCTGCTTCCCCCCGCAGGTGATTTGACGCTGGTAGAGGGTGACGAACCGCTGCTGTTTGCCAGCGGGGGAGTCGGTCAAACGCCACTTCTCCCCATAGCGCGGCATGCTTTGGCCCTTGGACGACAGGTAGTCTATTTACACGCTGCCTTAGATGCCGATCATCACGCTTTTAATGACGAGCTTAAAACCTTGAAGGCTGCCTATCCCCAACGTTTTCAAGCTGTCAGCATTCATGAACGGGGAAACTGCGCCGATCATACTGGGCGTATCGACCGCTCCTTATTAGCTGACTACCTGCCTGGCCCTATGGCTCGCTGCTATTTTGTCGGTCCCCAGGGGTTCATGACGGCTATCAACAATGCTTTGGCTGAGCTAGGTATCGGCGCAGACCGCCGACACTTTGAGCACTTCGGCCCCTCGCGACCGCTCGACGCCGCTTGATAAATAGGCGGCCTCAGTAACGCATACCGACGCCGCCTAATAAATTCCTGGAAGCTGGGGAGGGTGAAATCACCCACTGCGCGACATCCGCTCTAGCCCCATCAGCACTTCACCTAAACGACCTTGCGCAAAACTTTCCTCACGGCCATCCAGCAGGTTTTTAAGCGTTAACCCCAGCTCCGTGTCCCCTTCTATGACTAAACGACGCTGGAAAAACAGGCTATCGGGGTCTTCGCGGCGAGTAGCAAGGCACAAAAACTCGCGCCATCCTCCACGAATGGTTGCCTCGCCCTGCTCACGGCATACTACCAAGCGCTGGGCTTTAAGCGTCAGGCTTAGCGTCACCCCTAAATCCCCGATGGCGAGGGTAATACGCCGCCCTTCCAGAACATCAAACTCGCCCTCTTGCAGAGGCTCAGCAAACGTACGGTTGAGTAAAGGCGCGATTACACGCTGCTTAATAATGAAAGGCACCTTCGGATCAAGAAGACGAATCAAATGCTCAAGGTTTACCGGTAGAGGCAGCAACGCAGACGCCGGGGGAACAACAAACGGTAGCAATGACACAGTACGCACTCCTAAGTAAAAGCAACAATGGCAAACGCCATGGGGTCTATACTAAGCACTGCCATGACGCTGCGAGCTGATATGTGTCAGTAGAGACGACATAACCTCACTCATGGCCATTGCGATGTACCAGCCCGACTCAAGCTAGCCAGGAAAGAGGGCTGTGGCGAATGGCGGCCCCCACCATATAGGCGAATAAACAGATAGCCACCACGGCGGCAATACCACGCGCCTGGGGCGTCTTCCCGCGTTTAATGGCAATATTGCCAATACCGATATACGCCAGTAATGCCAGCAATTTGGCTCCCAGCCAGGGAAGCTGCCAGGGCCATACGGAGAGCAGCATCATTAACGTCACCCCTAGGCCCAACAGAGCCGTATCGATGAGGTGAGGCAATACCTTGACCCAACGGGCTTTGAGTTGCGGGCTTTCCCGCACCGACCACCAGGCGCGCACCATGAAGAGCGTGATGCTCAACGCAGCGGCCATCATATGCAGATGCTTAATGACAAAATAGTGTTCCACGGTAACGCCCTCAGCCAACGTTCACGGCATCGCCATGACGATCGAAAGCGATGAACGAGGTGATATTGCCCATTTGCAGCGACTCCGCCATACGCTGAAGCTGACGTTCAATCTCAGCGCCATCCGCCGGGTCGTCCATGGCAGCAGCAAACACCAGATCCCATTCGAAGCCGGTACGATCAGACTCCTCGACCAACGCTGCCATACTGCTCAGGTCATCGGTCGACTTGTCCACACAGACGACGGGGATCAGCACGCCGCCCTCTCCCTTTTCAAAACGACGACGTTGCTCATCATCAGGAAAATCGGGCAGTTCAGCGCGGACGAACACAAACAGCAGCCGCTGGGGCTTAGCTTGTTGACGAGCTTCCTGCAGTAGATCGGTAAATGTCGCTATCGTCATGGGAAAGGGCCTTATGGTTACGGTTGTTAATAGGTGAGAGACGTTATGAAATATGCGTCGTTGCTATGTATCTTTAATCTGGCGAGCGAGCCGTTTTGCGGCCAGAGAATTTTTGGGTATCGCCACGCATTGCTGTCGAGGCCGCAGGCGCCTCCACGAAAAGCCATAACAGCAGCATTACCATGGTGAGTGGAATAAGCAGGCTCAATGGCGCTGCCCGCCAACCATAGGCTTGAACGACCAAAGGCTCCATATGCAAAGAAAACCCCACGCCTGCCATCAGAGCAAGGAAGAGCCCTACCAGTAGGCACTTTAGGCAGCCAGGCATCCAGCCTTTGGCGTGGGCGATACCGGTGGCAATGACAGCCCCCCCCAACCCTAGCCCTCCTCCCACCAGCAGAAACTCCCCTGGCTGATTAGCCACCCCAAACCAGCCAAGTGCTAGCGCGAGCCCCAACAGCAGCCACTGCATCAAGCTGCAGGTATTATTTCGCCGCGCTAGGCGCCATGCAGGCCATGCCAACAGAGCACCACTCCCCACCGGCAACAATACATAGATAGGGTGAATCGAGAGCAGCGCGTAGAGTGTCCAGCTGGCTACCGCTAAGGCGCTGGCCAGCGGCATCAATAGCATGGCTACCAGCACCTGATAGCCATTGACTGGCTCTTTTGATGTCTCCAGCGTCGGAGGCGGTATAGGTGGAGGCATGGTGTTTCCCGGCGAGGGTATGAAGACATCAGAAGACATGCCAGAATTGTCGGTAAATGCCGGGTTTAGGTCAAAAAGCATCGGAGGTAGACGGGCTAACCCCAAAGTAATAGCCCCCGTATCGAGATCCAGTTAATGCCTCACTTTCTTACCTCTTATGTGCTACTGGAACCGTCATGAAATTACTTCAACGCTCCCTGGTTGCTCGCATCATTGCATCACTGCTAGCTATCAGTGGTATGGCACTTATTAGCATCACTCTAACCATGGGCATGTCTAACAGTACCCATGGGGATTCTGCGGCCATTAATGTCGCTGGCTCGTTACGCATGAACGCCTACCAGATCATGGGAGCGTTGCAGCGCGCGTACTATGAACCCGAAGAGACACATGAGACTCAGCTAGAAGCAATTTTGGTGCGCTTCGACCAGCGCTTGCAGGGTACTACTCTCCAGCAAAGTATTCCTGCCGATCAACACCACGAGAGCCGCCACCAGTTGGAAGAAATCCAATCCTACTGGCAACACACGCTACGCCCAGCTCTGCAGAACCCAACCGCCGCCGCACGTGACCTAGATAGGCTAGAAACGATGATCGTGGCGATGGTCAATGACATCGAAATCCTGGTGACCTACCTAGAGCAGAGCACCGAGGCGAAGGTAAGACTGCTAGGCATGATGCAAGTACTCTTCCTAGTGCTGATCGCTATTGTGGTATTCATAGCGCTCTACGATGTTCGCCACAACCTTGTGCTGCCATTACGCCAACTTATGGTACTTGCCCGGGAAGCATCTCAGCGTAACTTTAAGCCGCGTTCGCAGATTCGTGGCAGCGACGAGCTGGCCTTGCTAGGCGACACCTTCAACAATATGTCCGCTGAACTGGCATCCAGCTACGCCGCGCTGGAAGACAAAGTATCACGCAAGAAACAGGAGCTTGAGCGCAGCAACCAAGCCATGCGGGTGATGCACGATGCCAGCCGTTCGCTCTATGGCGGTGGAAACGATCTCTGCTCCAGCGCAGCGCCTATGCTGCGCGAACTGGAAAAACTGTTGAATATCGGGCCGATACGCTTATCGCTTAACGACCCCTTTGACCAACAGGAAATGCCGGTACTGGAAACCCACTCGCGCACTCGGCCTGAGTATTGTCGAGACCAAGCGTGCCATGCCTGTTTGATCGACCCTCTCCCTCTGGACTTGGTCGCTAGCGATCAATCGCAATGTTTGTTATTACCTATTAGTGTCGGTGACACCCTGCTGGGAACCCTGGAAGTGTGGTACCCCCGCGAGCGGCTTAACGATAACACCCGCAGGCTCCTCAGCATTCTTGCTGATCAGCTGGCCACGGCGGTCTACCTACAGCGACGTATTGAAGAGCAGCAGCAAGTCACCCTGATCAACGAGCGCACAATTATTGCGCGGGAGCTGCACGACTCCCTGGCTCAATCGCTCTCTTATCTCAAGATGCAGGTTGCTCGGCTTGAACGCATGCAGCAAAAAGATACGTCACGTGAGGCTCAGGCAGCGGTATTTGATGAGTTGCGTAATGGGTTGAATAGCGCCTATCGCCAACTCCGTGAGCTGCTGACTACGTTTCGGCTTAAGCTTGAAGGCCCAGGTTTACAATTCGCCTTGCGCCAAACGGTCAATGAGTTCACTCAGCGTATGGGAGCCACAGTAGAGCTGGAGTACGATGTGCCACCATACTTGCTTAATCCGAACGAAGAAATTCACGTGTTACAGATCATTCGTGAGGCACTTGCTAATACGCACAAACATGCCAAGGCTCATTGGGCTGCCGTGACAGTACGTTTTGCTAATGCGCGTTTGCTGGTAAAAATCGAAGATGATGGCATTGGCTTAGAGGACGATAGCTCGCCGCCGATGCACTACGGTTTGGTGATTATCCGCGACCGCGCTAACACCCTGAATGGGGAGTTGAATATCGTTAATCGTCCTACCGGCGGTACCGGTATTGAACTTGTCTTTACGCCTTTAACTGCACGCTTAATCCAGCAACAGCCCTTGTCGGCTGCCGACGTTTCTCATTTAGATAAAGGGGCTTCTTAATGACGCTGACCACTCCTGATACACCTGCCAGTCTGGTGATTATCGATGACCACCCGTTACTCCGGCGTGGTGTGGCACAACTTCTTGAGCTAGAAGATGACCTTGAATTAGTAGGCGAAACGGGCAATCCGGAAGAAGGGATTAAGCTAGCCCTCAAGTTTGAACCAGACCTCGTTCTACTCGACTTAAACATGCCGGTGGTGAATGGGATAGAAGTTTTGCGGCGTTTGCGGGAAGCCAATTACAGCGGCCGTGTGGTGATGTTTACTGTTTCAGACCACGAAGATGATGTTGTCTCAGCTCTACGTACCGGTGCGGACGGTTATCTGCTAAAAGATATGGAACCCGAAGATATGGTTCGCCAGCTGCGCCAAGCCGCTCTGGGGCGCATGGTCATCAGCGAGAGCCTGACTGCCCTACTGGCCGAAGCCCTGCGTAATCAACGCAACGCGCCCTCGACCCCCGACATCCACAGCCTGACGCAACGCGAACGTGAAATCCTGCAGCAACTGGCTGGCGGGCTCTCGAACAAGCTCATCGCGCGCAAACTGGATATTACTGAAGGCACGGTTAAGGTTCACGTCAAGCACCTACTTAAAAAGCTCAACTTACGCTCACGTGTCGAAGCCGCCGTTTGGGCGGTTCAAGAAGGTATCGATCACTAGTCGATTCTGTGTGGTTACCTCCAAAGACTTCCTGAGTACTTTTACTCTGGCCCGCCTTTACCCCCCTCTCGATTTTTTGTCTTTAAAATCAATCAATCCTGGCTTTACAGCGACTACCTCTCAAGAGGTATGTCGCTGATTTATATGTCATTTCCCTTAGTTTCCCAATCCCCTTTGCAAGCGTATCTTGCCTGCTAACTGCAGAAAGGTTTGATGCCAAGGGGAACCGCCATGAGCAAGAGAAACGCCGACATTGAGAAGTGGGAGGTCGAAGACGCCCAATTCTGGGAACAGGAAGGTAAGCAGATCGCCAACCGCAACCTATGGATATCTATTCCCAGCCTGCTGATGGGCTTCGCTGTCTGGATGATGTGGGGAATGATCACCACTCAGATGCAAAACCTGGGTTTTGCATTCACGATCAACCAACTTTTTTCCCTAACAGCACTTGCTGGCCTAGCGGGTGCCACGCTGCGCATCCCCGCTTCGTTCATGATCCGCATCGCTGGCGGGCGCAATACAATCTTCCTGACCACTGCGCTGCTGATGATCCCCGCCGCCGGTACTGGTATCGCCTTGATGAACCCAGGCACACCGTTCTGGGTATTCCAGGCGTTGGCGCTACTTTCCGGCATCGGCGGCGGTAACTTCGCTTGCTCAATGAGCAACATTTCCACCTTCTACCCCAGTAAGCAGCAAGGCTACGCGCTGGGCATGAATGCGGGCCTCGGCAATTTCGGCGTCACCACCATGCAGATTTTGATCCCGCTGGTGATGACTATTGGTATTTTCGGCGCGATGGGCGGTTCTCCGCTGGAATTACAAAGCGCCAGTGGTACGTTGATTGGTCGTATTGAAGCAGGTACCGATACCTGGATTCAGAATGCGGGCTTTATCTGGCTCGTGTTTCTGATCCCGCTAGCGTTCGCCGGTTGGTTCGGTATGAACAATCTTCGCACTATTACACCCAATCCTGGTTCACCGCTGGCGGCTTTCAGCAAAATATTAGGGCTTTACGGCGTCGGCTTGGTGACCGCCATCGTCGGCATGTTGGCACTCAGCTGGCTTAATATGTGGATTGCCCTGCCGCTAACCATCGTTCTGACCCTAGTGTTGTTACGCCTGATTCCTGGCGACATCAAGCCCAATATCCAGAAGCAGTTCGCGATATTTTCCAATAAGCACACTTGGTCAATGACCATCCTCTACATCTTAACCTTCGGCTCTTTTATCGGCTTCTCTGCGGCGCTGCCGCTCTCCATCAACGTCATCTTCGGCAACATGATGGAAGCCACTGTCGACGGCACGCTGATTCGCGTGGCCAACCCAGAGGCGCCCAGCGCGTTGACCTGGGCCTGGATAGGCCCCTTCGTGGGTGCCCTGATTCGTCCGCTGGGCGGCTGGATCTCCGATAAAGTGGGCGGCTCCATCGTCACCCAAATAATCTCAGCGATCATGGTGGTCGCCTCTATCGCCACCGGCTACGTGATGATGCAGGCCTACAACGCCACCGATCCTAATCAGTTCTTTTGGCTATTCCTGCTGTTATTCATCGTGTTATTCGCCGCCAGTGGTATCGGCAACGGCTCTACCTTCCGCAGCATCGGCGTGATTTTCGATCAACAGCAGAAAGGCCCGGTACTTGGCTGGACCTCTGCCGTCGCAGCCTATGGCGCCTTCATCGCCCCGCGGGTAATGGGCGAGCAAATCCAGGCCGGGACACCGGAACTGGCCATGTACGGCTTTGCGGTCTTCTACGCTATCTGCCTCGTCATCAACTGGTGGTTCTACCTACGCAAGGGTGCCTACGTTAAGAACCCCTGAGCTACGTTAAGAACCCCTAAATAGGGCTTGCTTCTTTAAGTCCGGCGCTAAGCGCCGGGTCTTCACCCCCTACCCCACTGCGGGAGGACACCATGAAAATCATGATCGCCTATGACGGTTCGCGAAACGCCAAGCTGGCTCTCGCTCAGGTCGTCAACATGTTCCGCTGTAACCAACCTCTGCTGGTACTGGTCGGCGTGGTGGAGAACCCACTCGACGCTACCGATAACAACGAAACGCTTTTTCAGCAGGAGCACGAGGAAGTTAAACAACACCTTCAAGAGGGAGTGGCGTTCGCTATCGGCGAGGGTTTCCAAGCAGAGCATCTTCTCGCCGAGGGGGATGCGCGCAAGATGCTGCTTCAGGCCACTCGCAAACTGTCGCCAGACCTATTGGTGATTGCTCGCCATAGCCACCAACCGGACGGCGGCATCATTGCCAAATCGTTGACTTACTTCGTCGATGAGCTGGACTACATGACTTTCGGCAGCGTCAGCTCTTTCCTGGCCCGGCGTGCCGAGTGTCCCTTGTTAATCCTACCCAGCCCTTGAGCAGCCTCTACCCACCTTAGGGACATACCACCTTTGGGACACAGGACATACGACCATGAAAGTTTCCGCTGTATTCAAGTTCCGCAGCCCTGAAATTCGGGCCTTGCACCTGACCTGGATTGCCTTCTTTATTACCTTTTACGTGTGGTTCAACATGGCGCCGCTCGCGTCGAGCATGCTCAAAAGCGTCGACTGGCTGACCCCGGATGATCTCAAGCTGTTCGCCATCTGCAACGTCGCTTTGACCATTCCCGCTCGCATAATCGTTGGCATGGCGCTGGATCGCTTCGGGCCACGCCGAGTGTTTTCGGTACTGATGGTAACGATGTCGCTACCGGCCCTGGCGTTTGCCTTCGGTAACAGCATGATGCAGCTACTAGTGGCGCGCCTGGTGCTGAGTTCGATTGGTGCCAGCTTTGTGGTCGGTATCCACATGACCGCACTGTGGTTCAAGCCTAAGGATATCGGTTTCGCCGAAGGCTTTTATGCTGGTTGGGGTAACTTCGGTTCCGCTGTGGCTGCCATGTCACTGCCGACCATTGCGCTAAGCATGTATGGCGGCCCCGATGGCTGGCGCTGGGCGATCGCCCAGAGTGCCATCGTGATGGCAGCTTATGGCGTCTACTACTGGTTCGCGATCACCGACGGTCCTGACGCTAACTCCCATCGCAAACCGCGTAAATCCGCTGCCATGGAAGTGAGTTCCTGGGCCGATATGATCAAGCTGATCATCTGGACCATCCCGTTGGTCGGCGTACTCGCCATTCTGGTCTGGCGCATCCAGTACATGGGCTATCTATCTGTCACCAGCGCCGTTATTGCTTATCTTGTCATCGTGGCGATTGTCATCTATCAGATAGTGCAAATCCTACGGGTCAACCTGCCGATCCTACGCAAAGGGGTACCTGAGGACGACAAGTACTCGTTCAATAGTGTGGCCGCACTTAACAGCACTTATTTTGCCAACTTCGGCGCTGAACTGGCCGTGGTGTCAATGCTCCCCATGTTCTTTGAGGAGACTTGGGGGCTAAATGCCGCCACGGCAGGCATGATTGCGGCCTCGTTCGCGTTCGTCAACCTGGTAGCGCGCCCCATGGGTGGCATGGTCTCTGATCGTATGGGCAATCGCCGTTTCGTCATGCTGTGCTATATGTTTGGCATTAGCATCGGGTTTTTATTGATGGGTATGCTCAATTCAAGCTGGCCGCTGATCCTGGCGATCGCCGTAACTATCGGCACGTCGATTTTCGTCCAGGGGGCAGAAGGGGCGACCTTTGGCATCATTCCCTCCATTAAGCGCCGTATCACTGGGCAGATCTCAGGCATGGCAGGTGCTTACGGTAATGTGGGCGCGGTGGTCTACTTGACCATCTTTACGTTTGTAACCCCGTCGCAATTTTTCTACATCATCGCGACGGGTGCTTTCACTAGCTGGCTGATATGTCTGGTGTGGCTCAAGGAGCCGGAGGGTGCCTTCGACGATGAGTACTATGTGTCGTCAGTTGATAGAGATATCGAAGCGCAAGCGCAAGCGCTTCAGAACTCCAAACCTTGAACATTAAGTCTATCGGTAACTAACGCACACAACCCGGTCTTAACCAGGGTTGTGTGCTTGGGTGCACAAATAGGGTGCACTGGATATCTCTATTGGAAGTCAGTGATGTTCTCAATCCAGGTCAAGGCCGCGACGGCAGTCGGAAACCCAGTGGTAGGAATCGCCAGCATAGCCACCTGTTTGAGTTCGTCTGCGCTGATGCCTTCCTCCAGAGCACGACGGACATGAGATGGACGGCACCTTTTAGAGCGGGAACCTATCGCCAGCGATAACTTGATCAAACGCCTACTACGCGCATCAATTGGCCCGGCTTCAGCACAGGCTTTAACCAATTCAGCATAAGCATCCCAAATATCAGGATACTAATTCGCTACCTTTCCTGCGCTGGAAGAAAAATAACTCTTTGTCATAGTGCAATACCTTAGCGATAACGTGTGTGAGTCCCCAGTATAGAAATACTGCTCCCGAGCGCCACCTCAACGTTTCGGCTTTCAACTCGGCGAGCACTACCCGCTGCCCAACGACTTCGAAGCCGAACCACGCCACTGGAAGAAAATGCTGTATGAGTTGCGTCGCACGCCAGAAGCGAGGGAAGCAAGCCAAGCGATTGTGGGTAAGCTCTCCAGTTAACGATGCTCAAGCCAACGCGCCAAAATGAAATATTAAAAACCCATAACGGCTAGACTCACTCTTCTCTTAATAAACTGCACGATCTTACAATACTCTTATCAATTTTTCCCATACGCTTCCAGTATATCAGCTCACTTCACGTTTCTGCTGCAGGCCCATTCGCCATAACTACAAAGCTCACACCTTAGGAGAATCAATTGACAATAACGAACAAGTCTTTAAGCACCAAAAAAATGTTCTCTACTTCAAATACAACAGAATTCCGGGTCTTGCTTCCGCAGTTATTGACGGCCATATTTGCAATAGCACCAGTAAGCATGCTGTTCGGCTTTACTGCTTATAAAGCAGACTGGAGCATTGTTGAAATTTTTCTCGTAAGTTTATTAGGCTTTTCTGGAAGCGGGCAGTTTGCCGCTCTACCTCTATCTGAGACTGGTGCCAGCCTTTTAACTATTGCTTTCGTTACCACTATGATCAATAGCCGATATTTTGCAATTTCGCTTTCATGCTCAAAAAAACTACCAAAAAACAAGCTGCTTAAGGTTTTTGCCTCCCATGCACTCGGCGACGAAGCGTACGCTATTGAGCAGGGAAATAACCAAAGAGCCATGCTGATAATTCGCTTCACCATTTTCTCGATCTGGATACTCTTTGGGGTAGCAGGCGGCATTATAGCGGGGCTGTTTCCAAACCTTTTACCTGATGACATCAATGCCAGTATTCCTGCGAGCTTGGTACTTCTGTTTCTTGCCATCTCGTATCTTCAAAATCGACCTTATAAAAGTGGTTTGATAACTTTTCCAAAGGCAATGTTAGGCATTTTAATAAGCGGAGTTTTCTACTACACCCTTGGTGGCGTCTACTTTTGGATCCCCTCCATCATTCTATTATCCGCTATCTTCTATTTAATGAAGATAAAATATTGAGGAATAAGTATGGCAGATAATTTTCTGGTGATTTTTGCTCTTCTATTTACAAGTGTCGTGGTAAGAGTTCTTCCCTCTTTGCTCACGATTAACTTCGGTGCTAAGGCCCAGCACCTGATTGAGGAAGTATTACCTACTTCTATTTTTATTTGTTTCATTACTTATATTGTGATGCCAGAGATTGCTAGCGGGCTTAATCTTTCTATTTTTTCTTTTATTGCAGTAGGTATATTGGCAGTTATATTAAAAAGTGGACTGATCCTAACGACAGTCGTCGCCACTACTCTATATTACGTATTGAGCTGAATAGCCCGCAATACGAGATCGCGTCAAAGACAGGCTATATAAACTGTCAAAACGGGATCACTAGCTTTACTTAACATATATTCCACTGCATGATAATCCTGCACTCAGACAGAAGCCGATAACTTACCGCATATGCTAAACTCTTTTAATACACAGATAGAAAGATTTGAAGCCTTTTTTTCTGGCGTCGCCTTTGAGCCCCACCGGCACGATACGTATGCTGTAGGTAGAACCCTGGCAGGGGTTCATTGCTTCAATTACCGAGGTGAAAAAAGAACTAGCTTACCTGGCAATACCATTGTGCTTCATCCTGATGAACTTCATGATGGTGAGGCTGGCACGAATGACGGCTTCCACTACCGCATCATGTATATTGAGCCCTGTGCTCTTCAAGCTGTACTTGGTGGCCGCACATTACCCTACATAAAGGGGGGCGTCAGCACAGACCCTCGACTTCATGCCGCCACAGAATTTCTTATGAATGACCTTCAAACTGCTCATGAGCAGCTTGAAGAGGAAGATATCGTCTTCGAATTAGCCAATGTTCTCTCTGCTGTTGCCGGTCACAAAAGAGGTAGGGTGGCATACGACTATAACGCTGCAGAAAAGGCTAGAGAATATATCCACTATTCGTTGGATTCTCAGATCACACTGGATGATTTAGCGTTAGTGAGTGGCCGTGAAAAGTGGAGTTTATCAAGAGATTTCAGGGCATTATATGGAACAAGTCCATACCGTTACTTGACCATGCGGCGTCTTTCGTTTGTAAAACACTATTTGATCCAGGGTTATTCGTTGTCGTACGCCTCGGTTTCAGCTGGTTTCAATGACCAGAGCCATATGACAAACCACTTTAAGAAAGCCTTCGGTCTTACCCCTACTCAGTGGTTGTCTAGGTTTAAGAAAGGCTGAAGGGCCACTGGCTACTAATCACCGGCATCACAAAAACACTCAAACGCCTCTATGAAAAAACCGCCTTCGCCAGCAGCTTTCACTGTTTGACGATGGCGGGCTAAATGATTCTTATAACTTAGGATTAACTAAGCGCTTCCAACGACGCCTCAATAATGCTCAACCCTTCCTCCAATACCGCAGAAGAAACCGTCAGCGGTACCAGAATACGGATGCTGTTGCCGTAGAAACCACAGGAGAGCAAGATCAACCCTTTCTCGCGGGCTTTGGCACAGATCGCGCCGGTGAGCGCTGTATCGGGTTTTCCTTCACTATCAAGCAGTTCAAACGCTGCCATGGCGCCTAGCTGGCGGCCGTAGGCGACGGCGGGGAAGCGTTCTTCCCATACCGCGAAGCGTTCGGCCAGCATGTTGCCCATCTGCTCGCTGCGGTCCAGGATGTTCTCTTCTTCGATGGCTTCGATCACCGCCAGGGCCGCTGCGCAGGAGAGCGGGTTGCCGCTGTAGGTGCCGCCCAAGGAGTTGGGGCCGGAGGCGTCCATCACCTTGGCGGTGCCGACCACCGCAGAGAGCGGCATGCCGTTGGCGAGGCTCTTGGCGGTGGTGAGGATGTCCGCTTCGATACCGCTGTGTTCCAGCGCAAACAGCTTGCCGGTACGGGCGAAGCCGGACTGCACTTCGTCGGCGATCAGCAGAATGCCGTGCTCGTCGCACAGCGCGCGCAGGGCTTTCAGGTAGTCCGGTGAGGCGATGTAGAAGCCGCCTTCGCCCTGTACCGGCTCGATCACGATGGCCGCCGTGCGGTGCGGGGCGATATCGGTTTTGAACAGCGTGCGAATGGCGTTCAGCGAGGCTTCTTCGCTGATGCCGTGCAGCGGGTTGGGGAACGGGGCGCGGAATACGTCGCCCGGCATGGGGCCGAAGTCGTTCTTGTAGGGCAGCACCTTGCCGGTCATCGCCAGGGTCATCATGGTGCGGCCGTGGAAGGCACCATCGAAGGTGATGATGCCGGTGCGGCCAGTGGCGGCGCGGACGATCTTCACGGCGTTTTCCAGCGCTTCGGCGCCGGTGTTCACCAGCATGGCTTTGCGCTCGGGGCCACGCACCGGCGTCAGTTCGCAGAGCTTTTGGCACAGCTGCACGTAGGGCGCGTAGGAGATCACCGCCGCGCTGGTGTGCATGACTTTCTTGAGCTGCGCTTCCACGGCGGCGACGATTTTCGGGTGGCGATGGCCCAGGTTGAGCACACCGATGCCGCCCGCGAAGTCGATCCAGCGGTTGCCGTCGGCGTCCCACAGTTCGGCGTTTTCGGCGCGCTCGGCAAACTGGGTGGTGGGCGTGGCGGCACCGTTGGCCACGAAGCGGTTTTTCAGTTCATTCAATTCTTGGTTAGTCATCATCGTTCTCTTTACAGGCCGCCTACGCAGACGTATTTCAGTTCGGTAAATTCATCCAATCCGTGGTGAGAGCCTTCGCGACCCAACCCGGACTCTTTCACGCCGCCAAACGGCGCCAGCTCGGTGGAGATCAGCCCTTCGTTCACACCCACCATGCCGTATTCAAGCGCTTCCATGGTGCGCCAGATGCGGCGGTAATCCGTGGCGTAGAAGTAGGCAGCCAGGCCAAACGGCGTGTCGTTGGCCATGGCGATGGCTTCTTCGTCCTGCTTGAAGCGGAACACCGGCGCGACTGGGCCAAAGGTCTCTTCGTCGGCCACGGCCATTTGGGTGGTCACATCCGCCAATACCGTGGGGGTGAAGAAGCGCTCCCCCGCTGCGTGGGGCTGGCCACCGCACAGTAGCCGCGCGCCTTGGTTTATTGCGTCATCCACATGGCGCTGAACCTTGTCCACTGCCGCCTGATTGATCAGCGGGCCGATAATGCTGCCTTCCGCTAGGCCGTCGCCTACTTTTAGCGCGTTCACTCGTTCGGTAAGCTTGCTGACGAACGCGTCGTAAATGCCGTCCTGCACCAGGAAGCGGTTGGTGCACACACAGGTTTGCCCGGCGTTGCGGAATTTGGAGGCGATGGCACCGGCCACGGCGGCGTCCACATCGGCATCGTCAAAAACGATAAACGGCGCGTTGCCGCCCAGTTCCATGGCGGTTTTCTTCACCGTGCTGGCGCACTGGGCCAGCAGATGTTTGCCCACTGGGGTCGAGCCGGTAAACGAGACTTTGCGCACCCGTGGATCGGTGGTGAGCACTTCCCCCACGGCGGCGGGTTTGGAAGCGGTGACCACGTTAATGGTGCCTGCGGGCAGGCCGGCTTCTAGCGCTAAATAGGCAGCGGCAAGTGCGGTAAGCGGCGTGGCTTCAGCAGGTTTGATCACTACCGTGCAGCCCGCGGCCAGGGCCGGGGCGCACTTACGGGTAATCATCGCCAGCGGGAAGTTCCACGGGGTGATCGCGGCCACCACGCCCACCGGCTCGCGCAGTACCAGCAGGCGCTTGTCAGCACCGTGGCTGGGCAGGGTTTCCCCGGCCATGCGCTTGGCTTCTTCAGCGAAGAACTCGATGAACGATGCGCCGTAGGTCACTTCGCCTTTGGCTTCCGCCAGCGGCTTGCCCTGCTCTAAGGTCATCAGGCGGGCCAGATCATCGGCATGTTCATTAATTAGCTCAAACCAGCGACGCAGCAGTGCTGAGCGCTGCTTTACCGGTGTGGCGCGCCAGCCAGCGCCAGCGTTGTAAGCCGCTGCCACGGCATCACGGGTATCGTCGGCGCTCAAGTCCGCCACGTGGGCAATTGTCTCGCCGGTGGCGGGGTTGTCCACCGCGAAGGTCTGCTGGCCCTTGCGCCATTCACCGCCCACCAGGGCCGGTACGGCATCGTGCAACCACTGTTCTATAAAGCTCATGGTCTTCTCCTAGATTAATAACACTGCGTTTACGCTAGCAGTAATATGGTTGCAGGCGAATGCACCACTTTTGCGTTCAACCAGACCACTTTTCTGTTTTACTGACACATTGGTGAGCACTGTGATGTTGGGGATAGGAATGGATGGCCAGTCAGCTTTACAACAACTTGTAAAACACTATACGCAGCAACCTGAACGCTTAAGTAAACAAGTTCGAATTGAGCAAGCGCTGAGACAAGCGGTTACCCAGGAGTGGCCTAACCAGACTCGCCTACCTTCTCACCGGCAACTAGCGTCAGCGTTAGGCGTTGCTCGGTATACACTGTCACTAGCTGTTGCGACGCTGCTTAAAGAGGGCTTGCTTACGACGTCTCATGGCAGTGGCACTTGGAGCTGCAAAGTGTCAGCCCCTGTTATCTCAAAACCCACCAGTGTGCAGCTATCAAAACGTGCACAACGAGTGTTGCGTTGGCCGGGTGCGAGCACTGTTCAAAGCGGCGCTTTTGTGCCCGGCATTCCTGATATCGCCCAGTTCCCGATGCGTAAATGGCGGCAGCTGTATGCCAGCGTGACGGTGCCGCAAAATGCGCTGCTGCTCTCCTACTCCACCGGTGGCTACGGGCCATTAAAGCGCGCGATACGTGATTTTTTGGCAAGCTGGCGCAACCTTAACTGCGATATTGAGCAAATCATCATTACCGACGGCACCCATAACGGTATTGAGCTATGCGCCATGGCGCTGGCCGATGTTGGCGATACCGTTGCCATGGAGTCCCCCTGCTATTGGGGCGCACGCAATGTGTTTACTGCGACGGGGTTGGAGATCCAGATGCTGGCTTGGCAGTCCGGCCAAGGGCACTCGTTACCGGTTGATCCAGGCCCGGTAAAACTGGCTTACCTTACGGGCTCCCACCACTACCCCCTCAGCGTGCCTACTAGCGCTGTCGATAAACAACGTTTGTGCGATGCCTTAGCGCCCGCTTATATTGTTGAAGATGATTACGAGTTCAATCGCGATGATCACCCTAACCTGCTCTTTGACCCACACTCGGCGCGTCACTTGCTGGTGGGCTCGTTTTCCAAGATGATGTTTCCAGGTCTGCGGTTAGGTTATTTAGTCGTGCCGCACCATTTAGCGGGGCCCATGAACCGCCTGCGCAGCGAGCTTTTCCGCGAAGGCCGCATGCTTGATCAGGCGGTACTGGCGCAGTTTATTTTTGATGGTGATTTGGATACCTGGTGTCGGCGTATTCAGCGCGACTACTTAGGCCGCCAACAGGTGCTACATGATCAGCTACGTTCGCTGCCCCAGGTACGTAGCGTTTCGCCACCTAGCAGCGCCATTAGCCTATGCGTTGAGTTTGAACCGCCGGTTAATGACGTGCAGATCGCCCAAACGCTGTTAAAAGAGCACTTAATTGTGCGCCCATTGAGTCCGGTATGCGCCAAGCATGACCCCCGCGTTGGCTTGGTGATGGGTGTGGGCATGCTCTCGGGTGAAACCTTAGTGCGCGAAGCCCAGCGGCTGCGTCGCTGCTTGGAGGTTTTATTACGCTAGGCGCGGCTGGGGGCTCACCGCTCATTGATTGATAAGGGAGTTCTTTTCAACACCTTATCCACAAGACTTCAATAACGTATTCACAAAATTTAAACAACTTATGCACAAGGGCTTTTTATGCACCTCCCTGTTGATAGTTTTGCCGCTGACGCTTCACCTGCATTCGCTTCTCTTCGCTTTTGGCTAGCGATGAGCCTTGTTTTATTGCTTTCTGGCTGCGCCACCTTTGCCCCCAATCCCCCTCAGGATCAAAGCAATATCTGTGAGATATTTCGCGAACAGCCTAGTTGGTATGACTACGCACGCGATTCACAGCAAAAATGGGGGACCCCAATTGCCACCCAGATGTCGTTTATTCAGCAGGAGTCCTCGTTTCGTAGCCATGTTCGCCCTGACCGCAAGCGCTACCTAGGCTTTATTCCGGGCCCCCGCCCTTCCTCTGCCAGGGGCTACGCCCAGGCCCAAGACCCGGTTTGGGGCGAGTATCAAGATCAAGCAGGCAGCCTGTTTGCCCGGCGTACCCATATGAAACATGCCACCGATTTTATTGGCTGGTACAACCGCCGCTCTCAGCAGCAGGCGGGCATATCGCTCAGTAACCCTGAACACCTCTATTACGCCTATCATGAAGGCGCAGGTGGCTACCAACGCGGCAGCTACCGCGGTAAGCCCCACGTGTTAAATGCTGGCAGCCAGGTGGCGGCACGCGCTAACCGCTATCAAGCGCAGCTCAATGCCTGTGAGGCAGAATTCCAGTGTCAGCGCTTCTATCAGGTCTGGCCGTTTTGTCGTAGTTAAGTGTTAAGAGCTAAGGGATCTGACGATGTCACTATGGATTGGAGCAGTCCTGGTTAGCGTGGTGTTTTTCACCTCAATGCTCTCCGGCGTTTTTGGTATGGCGGGCGGTTTGGTACTGCTATGGTTTCTGCTGCTGATCTTTCCGGCTGCGACTGCCATGGCCGTGCACGGGGTTATTCAGCTGACCGCGAATGCATCACGTGCATGGCTTTCAAGGCATTTTATTGTCTGGCGTATTGTCGCCTTTATGACGCTGGGGGTGCTTAGCGCCGCAGGCCTGCTTCTACTGTTCAATTACAGCCCCAATGCTGCCAGCGTCTCACTTTTGATAGGCCTAATGCCGATATTGGTGTGGATGCCCAAGCGCTGGTTTCACCTGGATGCTAACCGCGCCAGCCACGCGCTTTGCTGCGGCATTGCTTCCGGCGGATTGACCATAGCCGCGGGGGTTTCCGGGCCATTGATCGATATCTTCTTTGTGCGCTCACGCATGGATCGCCGCCAAGTAGTGGCGACCAAAGCAATGATTCAGGTGGTGGCGCACAGTATTAAAATCATCTTCTATCTCGGCGCCGCCATGGCGCTTAGCGCAGGTGAATGGGGCATTGTGCTGTTAGCGGCGCCGTTTGCGATCTTTGGCACCCACACTGGAAACCGCATTTTACACCGACTCACTGATGCCAACTTCCGCACCTGGACACGCTGGATCGTGACCGGTATTGGGGTTTTCTACTTTATTCAGGGGATATTCCTACTCACCCGCTAGCGTTGAGAGAGATAAAAGCGGGCTTAAAGCAGGTGCCTATACTGACCTTACCTATTAAAGGAGGTCGCTATGGATTACCACCACTACCGCACAGCCCTTGCGGAAACGCTCGCCCAAAGTGAGCTGCCTTTTCCCGCTGCGGAATACCAGGTGCGCCTGGAGAAGGTGCGCAATGCCATGACTGAGCATGGATTAGACGCGCTGCTGCTTACCGACCCCGCCGATATTAATTACCTCACCGGTTATCACACTTTTGAAGTCTCAGTTCATGCCTGCTTGATCTGCACACAAGAGAAACTAGTGTTGCAAGTCGCCTCCATTGAAACCGGCGCGGCGGTAGTTACCGCCCGAGTCGATGAGATCATCGGTTACCGCTGGGAAAATCTGGATGAAATCATCACGCCGCTGGCAGACTTGCTTTCTCCTTGCTCGAAAATTGGTATTGATGGCTGGAGCAGCGGGCTGCGCTTTGGGGTAATCGATGCGCTGATGCAGACTATCGGCCGTGAGCGCTTTAGCGAAGCAGGCGCAGTGGTCGATACGATTCGACTTATAAAAAGCCCCGCCGAACTTGAGATGCTGCAACAGAGCGCACGAATCACCGCTCTTGGGCTAGAGACCGCGATACAGAGTGTTCGCCCCGGCATGACCGACAACGATATTGCCGCCGTGGGCGCCAAAGCGCTGTTGGAAAACGGCAGCGAGTTTATGAGCCTGCAGCCCATTGTGACCAGCGGGCACCGTATTGGTGTGATTCACGTCAACCATAAGCGGCGTGTCATTCAGCCTGACGAACCGGTTTTCCTAGAGTTCGGTGCTGCCTATCAACGCTATACAGCACCGATGATGCGTACTGCGGTGACGGGTACTCCAAACTCGGCGCTCTCCGCCACTCGGGATCTGTGCCGCTCAATTTTTGAAGCGCTCTGCGACGCCATGCGGCCTGGCCACACCTTTGATGCAGCCGCCCAGGCGGCTGACGCTTTACTTGCACCGCATCGTGACCAGTATTTTTTCTCCGGTGTCTTTGGCTATGCCGTGGGTGCGCAGTTTCCGCCTAGCTGGGTGGAGGGCACCGGCTTTATCGCCAAAGGTCAGGCCTGTATTTTTGAACGCAATATGGTCTTCCACCTGCCGCTCTGCCTACGCGTGCCCGGCCAGTGGGGCGTTGGAATAAGCGACACTGTGGTGGTGACTGAAAACGGAGCAAAACCGCTGACCAATAACGACTGGCAGCTGTTTGAGGCGCGCTCATAGCCTCTCGTATAGCCCCCTATATAGCCCCTCTCATAGTCCCTGCATTGACACATCTATTGAGTAGCGCTATCGTCACCATAAATGCAAATGAGAAACACTCTCTTTATTTATTAAATAGACAGTCAGGCGTGAGGGACTAGTGGGATGACTAGCGAGCAGCGGCAACTTCGCCAAACGGTCATATTTTTGCGCACCTCTTTTGAAGCGGTTCAGCACTCTATTGCTGGCCGCTTGGAAGACCCGCTGCCCTGCTGGATGGACACCAGCATGCTGACTATGCTGTCGCGCGAACTCAACCGCTGCTGCCAGCAGTCCAAACCACTCTTTGCCCCCCTCGTTACTGAGCAACTCTATATTGCTGCCCAGCAGTGCGAGCTGTTACTCAAGCAGTGCCCTGGCGTACTCAGCAGTGCGGTCTGTCATCGCCAGCTGGGCGCTATTATGCTGCCACTTACCTCTGCACTGCAGCAGATCAATACCCCCGCCAAGCGCCGCTGGCCTTGGCAGCGACACTAACAACAAGTTGATTAACCCTCCAACTACTTGTAAATATTTATATGCCATAGCATCTGTAACGCTAAGCAAGCAGCGAGCTGGAAAAGCATTGTTAACACAGAGTGACCATATTGCTAGACGTTATCGAGATTCAGCCACACCGGAGAGTAGAAAGGAGGTAGTAAAAGTTAAGCCCCGCCTCAAAGCACAGGTGCCAAGAGATAAGCTCCTCTTGCTGCTACTCGGTGCCAAAGCGGCTTATCATTGATCTCCTCTGGCTGCATCTGCCGAGCCCGCGCGAAATCCGCCTTGAACATCGCATCAACCTCGGCGGCAAAGTCGGCGTCCATCACCATCGCCGTCACCTCGAAGTTGAGTCGAAAGGAGCGGTTGTCGAGGTTAACGGTACCCACTGCCGCACCGATTTCGTCAACCAAAAAGGCTTTGCCATGTAAGAAGCCCCCCTCGTAGCGATAGACCTCGACCCCCGCCTCGAGAAGCGAATCGAGAAAGGCATAGGCCGCAAAGTAGGTTAGAAGGTTATCTGGACGTTCGGGAATCAGGATTTTCACCTCTACTCCGCTTAACGAGGCTAGTTTAAGCATCGCCAGCACCCCCTCATCTGGCACAAAGTAGGGACTGGATATCCAGATACGCTCTTGCGCGGCGTGAATTGCCTGTTGAATCATCAGACTAGCCGTCTCAAATCGGTCTGCGGGCCCACTCGGAAGAATGAGCACCGGTGTACCATGGCCGCTTGGAATTAGCGGTGACCAGGGAAGCTCGGGGATTTCCTCAGTCGCCCAGTGCCAATCTTCAAGAAACACCAGCTGCAGCGCCAAGGCCGCAGGCCCCTCAATCATTAGGTGGGTATCACGCCACGGGCCAATTCGTGGGTGGCCTTCCAAGTATTCATCGCCAACATTGAATCCACCGACCCAAGCTCTTTCCCCATCGGCCACCATTATCTTGCGATGGTTGCGAAAGTTGAGCTGGAAGCGATTACCTGTCCCCCGCGTAGAATGAAAGCGATGTACTCGAACACCCGCCTCTTCCAGCGTCTGGAGATAGTGGCTCGGCAACGCATAACTTCCAATTTCATCGTATAGAAAGAAGACCTCCACGCCCTGCCTAGCCTTCTCAATCAGCCGTGCCTGCAGCGCCAATCCCACTGCATCAGCCCGAACGATATAAAACTGCACAAGCAGATAGCGCTCAGCAGCATCAATACCGGCAAACAAGCTCTCGAAGGTCTGCTCACCGTCGATCAGCAGTTCCACCCGGTTGCCACCTAGAAACGGCAGCTTGGCCAGCTGTTCGACACCCACCAGATGCTTGTCAGCGTGTTCATCCGAAACCCCATGAGCCCGCAGCTCGGCCAGTTTTTCAGCAAGCGCCTGCCCCAACACCGAGTTCTCGTCGCGTCGTGCAGAGACATAGCCCTGGAATTTCGTGCGGCCGAACACCCAGTAGGCTGGCACCGCCACATAGGGCAATGTGTTTAGTGAAACGATCCAGGCCACAGCTCCCTGAGAGGTACGGCTCGACATCATCGCATCCAGTGACGACACAAACCCAACCAGATGAGCAACTCCCACCACGAGCAGTAAACGACGCCAGAATCGACGTCGCCTGGAGGGCAGCGTTACTGCCCCCGGCTTTTCCCTTTCATCGCTCATGCTCCCCCTAAACCACCTTTTCTTCGCTGTAAAATCAGTTTTATCATTGCCGCAACCTGAACGGTAAAGACAATACTCACGAGCCCTACAAACCAGAACCGAAACCAATTGGGCCCAGACACCCCACTCTGGAAAACTAGATTCCTGAGACTCAGCTCATAATGTAGGAAGAGAAAGTAGATTCCATGAAGAGCAACTAGATAGAAAACCACATAGGCATAATTTTGAAGATGCTTCCATGTTGAGCTTCCCAGGAAGCGCATGGCCTTGTCGGATGATATGGCAAACAGGACGAGCCCAAAAAAGAGGGCGACTAACCCGACCATATTCGCAAGCCCGAACCCCGGATCCACAAGAACCGGGCCTGAAAGCCCCGCCAAAGGCAGCTCCTGATAGCCTAAAAATCCACGAATCGACCACCGTGCCCAGCCATCCCACACTAGAAAAGCATGCACAGAGGCAAAGATCGCAAACCAGATCCCGAAGGCTCGCCGCCAATTGACAAGAAAGCTCAATTGCCTAGGCCATATTTTCACCACAGGGCCTATCACCATGGTGACAAATAACAGGATAAAAGCAGCATCGCCTAAAGCACGCCAAGTGCGCATCTCAGCGTCCCACTCCATTCGGCTCAACCAAAAAAGATAAGCTGTCATGGCACCAATCAGTACAACAACGAAATGCCTTCCAATTCTATGACGCCTAGTCGACATACTGACTTTTTTAGCTATAACGTGATGGTTCATATTTTTTCATACCTAGACACCACTTCATCGCAAGGCTAACCCTATTTCACATATGATTAATATCGACTTTATTCGGGTGCCTGGGAAGCTTGGCTGACTTTTCTCAGCATCCCAAACACCCTTATGAAAGCGTTAAAGACCCACCTCATAAAGCAATATCAAGGGTTGTGCTTGTTCTTCTAGAAGCTCATCCTGAGTTGGCGGTTCGATGGGCACTACTTGACCGTCGGACCTCTCCAGCAGTTCTTGGAGTTGTGCATAATTTACCGATTGATCCACGATGTACTGATTGAGCATCGGCTGCGTCTCAAGCAGTGATTGTATGCCGTGATTCTGATCTCCAAGAAACTGATATACCTGCACAAACGCAGTGCCATCGTCCCAGCCGATCTTGACGGGCTGATCGACGATATTAACCTGAGTACCTAAAGGCACAGCACCGAATATTGCTTTAATATCTTCCGGAAACATGCGTATGCAGCCACGGCTAGCGCGCATGCCAATGCCGTCTGGATCATTAGTACCGTGAATTAGATAACCAGGTATATCGAGTAGGATGGCATGCTTGCCGAGTGGGTTATCGGGACCTGGCGGCACCACGGCGGGTGCTGATTCGCCCCGCGCCGCCGCTTCTTCACGCATGGAACGTGGCGGATACCAGGCAGGATCCTCAAGCCGCATGGTAGTGGTGGTAATTCCCAGTGGGGTGTCATAGCCGTCTCGACCGATACCGATCGGATAGGTCTCGACTCGGGGCACCTCACCTTCGCCTATCTCCGGAAAATAATAGAGACGCAACTCGGCGATGTTAATGACAATACCAGTCCTATCAGCATCGGGCAGGATGTGCTGGGCTGGCACGACCACTTCTGTTCCGACGCCCGGCACCCAAAGACTGACGTTCGGATTAGCCCGACGGATTTCCTCGTAGCCCAGGTTATGGGTACGGGCGATATCGAGGAGCGTATCCGCCTCGTTGTCTACCACTACCTTATAGGCCTCACCAATCAGGTCACCGTATTCAGGCAACCTGTAGTGGCCCAGTGGCCACTCCCCTGTTTCTTCAGCAAGCACAGGTGAAGTGCTCAGCAGCGTAGCAACAAGCAACGCGCCTAGCCCCGTTTTAATAGTAATGGCAGTGATGGTGTGGGAGTGCCCAAGCGTTAGTATCATTGTGTCTTCCTCTCTCGGCGGCGCAGATATAAACCGGGTTGGCTATGATTCTCCACCGGCTGTTGGCGCGACCAGGTGATCAGTGCCATGCCGACCAGTATCATCGGGGTAGTCAGGAGCATTCCCATGGTGACCCAGTCAAACGCAAGGAAGCCGATGTGTTCGTCCGGCAACCTCACGAATTCAACCGTGAAGCGGAATACGCCGTACAGCAGCAAAAAGAGACCAGAGATCAGGCCTCGCCGACGCGGTTCAGCGGACAGCCACCACAGCAGCACGAACAGCACCACCCCTTCCAGGACGAATTCATAAAGCGCAGAGGGGTGGCGTGGCTCTGGGCCCATGTGGGGAAACGGCATCGCCCAGGGCAGGTTGCTGACGCGCCCCGGCAGCTCGTGATTGATGAAATTGCCGATTCGCCCTGCACCAAGACCGATCGGCACCAGTGGTGCGATGAAGTCGGTTAGGGCAAAGAAGCCGAGCCGATGCTTTCGCGCAAACCATAGCGTCGCCGCCAGCACCCCGAGCAGTCCACCATGAAAGCTCATACCGCCTTCCCAAACTTTGAACAGCCATAAGGGGTTGGCCATAAACTGTTCTATTCCATAGAACAGGACATAGCCCAACCGGCCACCAACCACTACGCCTACCGCGGAGTAAAAGATCAGGTCGCTAATGTCATCGTGGGTTAGCTTAAGCCGATTAGCTCTAAGGCGCCCAAGCCACCAGGCGGCGCCGAAGCCCACCACATACATCAGGCCATACCAGTGAATCGCGAACGGGCCGAGGCTGATGGCCACTGGATCAATCTGGGGATATTGCAACATGTGGTATCTCCCAATTCATTAGAGGTGCGACCAATCGCGCCCACCGTTATTACTGATCAGCAGTTGATTGAGGTCATCAACCGCCACCAAACGCTGGGAGTCGTGCGGATCCAGCGCCAGATGCATCAGATAGCGCTCTTCCCAGCCACGCTTGACTACCTCCCAATCCCGGCTGCCCTCCCCAACTCTCAGCAAGCCTACCCCTATCATGAAGGCGTAAAGCTCTCCTTGGCTGGCCACCACCAGGCTCGTAGGGCGACGCTCAGGGTATACTTGTCGCCATCGTTCGCCTCCGTCAGGACTCATCAATAGCCCGGTTTGGGTGGCGGCATAGAGTTGTTCGGGATCACGGCTCGAGGCAGCCAGTGAAATCAGCCCGGCCGGCGCCTGGGCGCGAATCTGCCAATTGGCTCCACCATCCTGGCTGACTTGGAGCTGGCCACCATTAGCCCCATAGAGCACGTCGGGACTGGCCTCACTGATGGTCATCTGATGAAAGTCCACCGGGCCATCAACGCCGATAGCTAATTGTGACCAGCTGCGGCCTGAATCACGGGACTTAACCACGCCGAGGTTGCCTCCTCTGGCCGGGTGGCCGCTGGCAAAGAAGGTCTCGGCTTCTTCTGGGTGAGGAGCAAAGCCCATGAAGTCATGGGTCTCCTCCGAGACCCGGCGGGCCATTCCATCACTACCAACGGCATAGAAGCCATGATGGGTGGCCAACCACAGTCGTTCGCTATCCGCTCGATCGACGGCCAGGCCGTGAATATGGGTCTGCTCTCGCAGTTGCTCAAGACTGATACTACTCGGTTCTCGGGAGCAACCTGTCAGCAGGGTAAGCAGGAAGGCCACGGCGAGTGGCCAGCGATAATAGGTCATGACACCACATCCTTATCAGTCGTCAGGTGGACAAGCACCACGCAAAGCCAGCGCGTAGTGCCGAAGCAAAACAAGGCAAGCTCAGCTCACACGGATCGTCGCCATCATGCCTAGCTCTTCGTGTTCGATGATGTGGCAGTGGAACAGCCAATCGCCGGGCTCGGGGAACACCATGCGTAGCCTGAGGCGCTGATAAGGAGCCAGGTTGACGGTGTCCTTCCAGGCCAGCCAGGGCGCGTCTCGCCATTCACTGTCAGCATCGCGGGTAGCGATCACCTGAAAGTGGGTGCCATGCACATGGAAGGGGTGATCCATATGGGAGTTATTGAAGACTTCCCACTCCTCTACCTCGCCAACCTGCCCCTCAAACAGGACGTCGTTCATGGCAAAGGCACGGCCGTTGATCAGAAAATCCACCTTGGGTCGAACCGCTCTATCATCGTCGCTAGCGTGACTCGCCCCATGCCCCGGCCCATGGGTTCCGTGATGGCTGTCACTGCCGCCGTGGCCGGCATGCGGATCGCCATTCACCGCACCGTGATTGTCATGGTCTGGCATCACCTCGGTCAGTTCCACTTGACGTCTCACCACTGGTTCGCCCAGGGGTTCGATATGGGACAAGGGGTCAGGTAACGCGACGGCGGGGTATACGCCAGTATTTAGGGTATGAATCGATAATAGCGAAGCAATCTCGTCCAGATGTGCCGGCTTAGCCCCCATCCAACCACGTGTATAGGGATGACTCGCCAGCTCAAAACTCCTTTCAGATTTCTCGCTGATGCGTACTAGCAGATCGACCCGCTCACCCGGGGTGAGCAGCAACTCTTCGAGTGGTTGTGGTCGCTCGATCAGCCCGCCATCGGTACCGATCAGGGTCAACTCGTGATCTTCCAAGCGTAAACGCAAGTACCGGCCAGCACAGGCGTTGACCAGCCGCAGCCGCAGAGTAGTGCCCGGCGCCACATCAAGACGTGGCTCGCGTTGGCCGTTGACCAACAGAAGCTCCCCCTCGCGTCCATTCATCCAATCTTCGCTGGTATGGGGCGCCACTTCGCCATTCATATTCAGGCGCAGGTCGCTGACCACTAGCAAATGTTCCTTCACCTCCGCGGGCAACACGTCTAGCCGGGGTCTGACCAACAATGCCCCCGCTAAGCCATGAGCTACCTGACGCGCAGTACCTTCATGTGGGTGGGGGTGAAACCAGTGTAACCCTGCACTCCCCCTATGAAAAACATAACGATAATGTCGTGACTCTCCTGGTAATACGGCTTCCCAGGGTGCCCCATCTTGCGACTGGGGCACCGGTACCCCATGCCAGTGCAGCGTCGTTTCCTGCTCAAGCTCATTTATCAGCGTAATGTCTAACTCATCCCCCTCGCGCACCTCAATCAATGGCAACACTTTACCGTTGTAGAGCCACAACTTTGCCTCCAGCCCATCGCTCACTGGCAGCGCATGGGCAGCGGGGGTTAACACACTTTGAAAGCGCCCAACCTGATCACTCAAGTTTGCAATCCGAGGCAATGGTTGAAGGGGTTGTCCTGCAGGGATGCTAGCGTTATCCAGCAGAGCTGTTGGTGACGCCTGTGTATGCCGTCCGGCCAAAGCGTGAACCAATAGGCCAGACCCAGATAGGGCAATACCACCCAGGGTGGTGTAGCGAAGAAATTCGCGACGTTTCATGGCTATTCCTCGTGATTAAAATCATCATCTTGGCCCGCCATAGGCGAGCTGAACGTTCAGCGATGAAGGTTTAAACGCGAGGAGGGCGATCAAGGAGCGCGCGTGGAGCTGGTGACCAGTTGACTAAATAACGAGGCAAGGTCGACGTGGCGGAGGTTGCGTCTTCGATAAGCAACGCGAGATTTACCGCACACTGAGCACAGGGCATACAGCACTCTGCCATATGGGAGGCATCGTGGTCGCCAATGCTGACCGACCCAACAACTTCGATCGCTCCACTGGCTAGATCAATGTCAGTGAACAGACAAGGTTCATCTTCATGATGATCCATCGCCACGACTATCAATGGCTGCGCCAAGGCAAGGCTTATCAGCAAACAAAGCAGCCATTTAAAAGTGGAGCAATTCATGACAAAGAAGTAATCACTATCGAGTGGAGGATATTAAGAGTATTTCATGGCTTCACAGACACACGCAACCCAAGTGCAGCAGGCAGGTTGCCGAATTACCAAAATTGATACAGGTCAACAAACTGCCTACTTTCACGCCCTGAGATGCCTTAGGCATGCCTGAATGCCATATTGAGAATTGACCTAGGTGCTACATAACCTCAATACTTCAGGCATCGGCCTTTGATATAGGCCTGTCGCTAAGGAGAACGACCATGGTTATTCGCAAGCAGACTCTCGCCCTCGGACTCGCCCTGGCACTCGGTGCCGGTAGTGCCGGCACCGCCCTCGCCCAGGGCATGCCGGACTCTCGCCCCGGTCAGGGAAGCGGCATGATGGGAGGAATGATGGGCAGTGGCGGCCAGGGCGGCATGGGCCCCGGCATGATGGGAGGCATGATGGGCGGCGGCGGCCAGGGCGGCATGGGCCCCGGCATGATGGGAGGCATGATGGGCGGCGGCATGATGCCCTGCCCGATGATGGGCGAGGGCATGGGCATGATGTCGATGCTCGACCCCGATCAGCGCAGCCAGATGCGCGAATTGATGCAGGAGCACCGCCCGGCCCAGTTCGAGCGCAAGGGGCGCCTGATGAATCTGCGCGACGACCTGATGGCCGAGATGCACGGCGATCGCCCAGACCCTGATGAGGTTCAGGCGCTACACGGACAGATGGCCGAGTTGCACGGTGAGATGATGGCCGAGATGGTGCGCATGCGTAACGCCATGCACGACCTCATGACCGATGAGCAGCGCGAGCAGCTCCGCCAGGCGGCGCCCGCCGA